>JBCCDA010000034.1:0-36940 GCA_039033215.1 Pseudomonadota bacterium
ATCCACTCTGGTGGCCAGGCAACGTGACAACAGCCCTATCTTAGATAACTTCTGTTGATCCTGAGATCTTCGCTACACGTTGTGCTCGATTGCTTCGACGTCTTCCGCTTGAAACGAGATCGGCAACAGCGAACGCCAGTCATGGGAACCCTGCATCGCAACGAAGAGCCCACAGGCCAATGTCTCAAAAGGGCCGTCTGCTCGACGCTCCAGATCGGGCGTAAGGCCGTGAGCCGATCGTCAGCGGAAACGCGCCATTTGCAGACCTCGGTTTGTTCTGCCGTACCGGACCTGAGCCAACTCCATGTTGGGCGCCTTAGTCAACCTGGAGAGGAGATCGTTGTCAAAGTGGCTGTTGTGAGAAGGATCAGACCAATAACTCCGGTTTCGGCCTGGATCGATCGATGCAGCCGGCTACGCGAAGTTGAACCAGCTGCCTGGAGTTCTGGCGTGAGTTTCAGCTTGTTCAGCGCCGCAAGGCCCAGGACGACTGCGAAGAGCACCAGCTTTATCAGAAAGCCTTGGCCGTAAGGGGTGTTGAGTGCGTCAACGCCCAGCACCCCGAACACCGCAAGCATCGCACCTCCGACGGACGTCAGCCCAGCCACCACCCAGATCGCTTTGGTCCCGAACTCGTGGGCGATTGTTCCAGCGGTCACGGGATCGTGCACACGGGCAGCACGCATGAGCGGCGGCAGTGCTGCGATCCACAATCCAAGACACAGGATGTGGACAGTCACCAACGCCGCCAGTATCACGCGCGGCTCCTCGAGCACATGACCGCGCAATCCGAACGATAGAGCCGCGACGAAGGATCCTGTCGCCGCCAACGGAAGAGCGGCTCGGTGCCGAAACAACAGTGCCAGGGTCAGAACGAGACCGAGCGTCCGCACAGCGACCGACGTACCGAGCGGGCTTTCTGCGACAAGGGTCAGGATCATGGGATCGAAGGCACCTGCCCAGCTACCGCCCATCAGGTAGCTGGCGCTGACCGGAAGACGGAGGGCTGACAGCACAACGGCAACCAACGCCGAAATGACGCCCACTCTGACCACGTGCGCTCGGTCGCTGTCATCAAGAGAACTGAGTGCCAGCAGGATGAACGGGCTGCCGACCGCCAGCAGGGTGGCGGCATACGTGAGTGCTTTCAGCAGGATCGACAGCCAGACGATCAGGTCTGCCGACAGCACTTCCGTCACCACGCCGGGTCAGTCCCCAATCTTGAAAGAGAAGCTTCCGTCCATCGCGTGCCCGTCATCCGCGAGCCCGCGCCACTCGACGGTGTAGGTCCCGCGCTGAAGCGGCGGCACGTCTGCCGTGAAGGACATCACGGGGACCATTCCGTCAGTGCGGTCGACAGGATACTCCCCACCTTCGGCGTCTGTCAGCGTGATCATCGTCACGCGCATCGGAGAGTCGAAGGTCATGCCGATCGTCGTTGGTGCGGTCGTGATAACTGCCCCATCGGCCGGTTCGGTCTTCTCCTTGGTCGAGTGCGCAGCGGCAGAACTCCCCCAGCTCAGTGCGACCGTCAGGAAGGCCCCGACCACCTGTCTTGAATTGACACTCACGTGTTTTCCTCCGCCCTGAAGGACGTCATTTCTCGCCTGCCTCCACGTCTCGCGCCTCCAGCTACTGGAAGGTCAACCTGAATTTACTTCTTGACGTTCCAGTGGCGGGAGGTCGTTCCGCTTCCTCCCAATTGAACGCAGCCACTTCGAATGGAAGCCTGGCCTGTTCAAAGGAGAAGAGCGACGGGCGTGAGGCGCTACAAACCCGAAGAGGTATCTCGAAGCTACGTGAGGCCGAGGTGTTCCTGACCGAGGGTGTCAGCATTGGTGACGTCGTCCGTCGTCTGGGTGTGACGCAGGCAACCTGCTACCGATGGCACAAGGACTGAGCCGCTTCACGCCTATGTCGCTCGAACCATTGGCGCGACTGGTGGCAAGCCCGAGACGATCAGGTGCGGGTAGCCGAGATGTTCGGCGATCCGGCCCAACTCGCTCGCGACCCTGCTGCCTGAGGTCGAATGGTCGACCACCGTGGCCAGGCACTCCGGTGTGAAGTCATCCATCAAGCAGAACAATGAGCCATTGTTCGCCAATGGTCCGAGGACGTTGGCGAGCGGCTGAAGCTGCGTACCAACAACCCGCTCGAGCGCGTTCGGCCCGCTCTCTCAGACCGGTGGCATTCGGGGCCTCACTGCCCGCGATGTGGCGCACCCGCGCGGTCGGTGCGTTCCCAGATGGACAGTCTTGCCTGAACCTGGCTGCGGCCCCACTGCTCCATATCGCGGGCACCCAATGGTCAACGCGGAAGTACATGAACATGACCCCGCTCTACGTAGAGCAAACCCGCAAAGGAGCCGTCGTCGCGTGATCGAAAGTGCGAAAGATCCTAGACACTACCATCACGCGGCAGATCACCCTTGATCGTTGCGACGAAGTTTGCATGCCGTGTGAAGTATGTCCCGTCACCGCAGATGAATTACTGGACGCCGATGAGGTCTTCTTTTCGGCCACAGCGGGTGTTGTGATGCATGATGAACGGATCGACGGGAGGACGAAAGGAATTGATCGGCCCTGCCTGATCTCGGTGCGGTTGAGAGCTCTCTACTGGCCATGGCACGATATAGACGCGGTGCCATGCCTGTAACTTAAGACCAACTGGTCACGCTAGAGCTGCTCGGATCTGATCCAAAACGCCGTTGCGATCCTTTCTGGCGGCCAACGCGGCATCCATATCAACCTTCATGAAGTTGACCTGGATGTTGGGCTGGAGTTGCCCAATCAGATCCATGTCCGCAGAGATAATCGAGCCAACCATGAAGTAACCACCGCCTGATACGGCATCGCGATGGAGGACAATGGGCTCGGTTCCGCCGGGGATCTGGATCGACCCGTAGGGATAACAAGCATCTGTAATGTTTGACGGGTTCGAACCCGCGCCGAAAGGTTGTTCACGTTCGACAAATTCCATTGGACGACCACCACGGAAACGATAACCCATGCGATCGGCTTCAGGTGCAACAGTCCAAGTGTCGTCAAAGAACGTCTCTTGTGATGCGGGCGTGATACGGTGCCAGTAGAGACCAGGCAGAACCCGCAACTCGGCGCTTGCGCCCGGGCCCCGGCGCAATTCCTCGGGTACGGACTGGCCTGCCTTCGCGTTCCCTCCTGGTCCGATAGGCAATTCATCGCCTGCGGCGATTGCGCGACCTTCGACACCGCCCAAAGCACCGATCGCATAGGTCGACCGGCTGCCCAGCATCGGCGGTGTATCGATCCCACCAGAGACCGCGATATACGCCCGCGCGCCCGACTTCAGGTAATCGAACGAAACGATCTGACCTGCGCCAACGGCAAACGATGTCCATCCCGGTTGAACTTCACCGTCCAACTTCACCGGAAGGTCCGCGCCTGTCACAGCGACCACGGCCGGCGCAGTGAACTCCAACTCTGGCCCCATGAAAACCGCTTCGAGGCACGCTGCGCCTTCGTCATTGCCGACCAGCAAATTGGCCGCACGCAGCGCCAACCGGTCCATCGCGCCGCCCATTGGAATGCCCAAGTGATAGTTCCCGGGGCGGCCTAGGTCCTGAACGGTTGTGGCGATCCCGGGCGATATGACTTTTACGCTCATTGCAGGGCCTCCACGATTGCGCGGTTGTAACCGTTAATATCCAAGTTGAATTCTTTGAGGTCAAAAGTAACGTCCGCCATACGCGGAGTGAACCGGTTGGCATCAACGTCGGCCACCGCCTGATCGTACTCCTCACGCCCAATCGGTTTCCATTTCACGATGTCCCCGGGTTTGAAGAAAACCATGAAATCGCGGAGGTAATTGATCTGTTGCTCGGGATCGTAGATTGGCATTGGCGTGATCCCGAACATCTGATAGCCGCCCGCCCCGCGGACGGAATAGATGCACGAAAAGCATCCGCCATAACCCACCGTCAACTTGGGTGTATCGGTCCGTGGACGCAGGTACTTCGGCACTTCCAACTGCCTGGGTCTGTCTACCATTTGGTAAAGGAACGGCAGACCGGACACAAAGCCGACCATAGACACGAACCAAGGGGCACTGGAGTGCGCCTCGATGAACTTATCGACAGTGTCGAACCCGTTTATCTGCGCTGCATAGTCGATGTCGCTCTGATCAGGCGTCTGGTGGCGCTCGCGAAACCGCATCAAGGTCTCGTGTGTCCAGGGATCCTGATAGTAGACCGGGATTTCGATCACGCGGGTTGAAAGCTTGGCTTCGGCGCCCTCGGCAGCAGATTCCAGGCTCTTCAATTCAGCCATCATATCATCAGGGGATATGAGATCAGGGTTGAACTTGATCTGAAACGATGCGTTTGCAGGACAAATCTCGGTAACGCCCTTGATCTGTGCGTCGCGCACGGCGTTCGTGATGGACAGGCTCTTAAAGAATGCCTCCAACGACATTGCCTCGTCGACCTCGACAAAGACATGCTCGTCTCCGCCAAAACTGTATCGCGCGGTCATGTTGAGTCCCCCCCTGAAAGTCGTGATGCGTGTGTTTCCAGCCAGCCTTCCAGCCATGCGGTATGTGCCGTGCCGGCTCGGACATCCGGGTCTGCCGCCAGCGCTTTGAACAGCGGCGCAGTTGTTTTCAACCCGCCGATACTCAGTTCAGAAAGGGCGACCTGTAACCGGTCGATCGCATGGCCGCGATCTTCGCCCCAAACGATCAGTTTACCCAGAAGCGAGTCATAGAACGGTGGGACGGCATAGCCGGGATATAGCATTGAATCCCAGCGCACGCCTATGCCACCAGGTACTTGCAGCGAGGTGATCTCGCCGGGCCCCGGCAGGAAGTCCTGTGCTGGATCTTCAGCGTTCAGGCGGACTTCGATTGCGTGGCCGGTCAGAGGCACGTCAGCTTGTGCATGACGTAAGGGCTCGCCACCCGCGATACGCAGCATTTCACCCACCAGATCCAATCCCGTGACGCATTCTGTCACCGGATGTTCAACCTGAATGCGGGTGTTCATCTCGATAAAGTAGAACTCGCCTGCTGCCTCGTCATAGAGGTACTCCAGCGTGCCCGCGCCGCTGTAACCAATCTGGCGGGCCAAGCGGACAGCCGACTCGCATAGCGTCTCACGTTTCTCTGGCGAGAGCGCAGCCGATGGTGCTTCTTCCCAGACTTTCTGACGACGACGTTGCAGCGAGCATTCCCGTTCCCAGCAATGGATCGCATCTGACCCGTCGCCTAGGATCTGTACCTCGACGTGCCGCGCCTGCTTGATCATCTTCTCGACATAGAGACCGCCATCACCGAACGCAGCTTGTGCTTCGGCGCTGCACTGGGGAAAGAGCCGAGCGAAGGTTTCGGAATCTTCGGCGACGCGGATGCCGCGCCCACCCCCGCCGGCGGTCGCTTTGATGATCACGGGATATCCGATCGCGTCGGCGATCTCTTGTCCAAGCGATGCATCCTCGACCAATCCATCGCTTCCAGGAACCACGGGAACCCCGGCAGCTTGCGCTGCCGCCCGGGCCGAAACCTTGTCACCCATGGCGCGGATCGTGTCTGGAGAGGGACCGACGAAAACAAGCCCAGCATCTGATACCCGTTGGGCGAACCCGGCATTCTCTGCAAGGAAGCCATAACCGGGATGGACAGCGTCAACTCCTGTATCGGCAGCGGCCTGAAGGATCGCCTCAACGTTGAGGTAGGATTTGGCCGCAGCGGGCGGGCCTATCTCAATGGCCTGATCTGCCAACATGACTGCCAAAGAATTCGAGTCCGCAGAGCTATGGGCTTGAACGGTTTCTATCCCCAACGTTCGTGCCGCCCGGACGATGCGGACGGCAATCTCTCCTCGATTGGCGATCAGAAGACGTTTGATCGGCATGGCGCGCTGCTCTCTAACTGGATAAAGCCAGAGGCCATTCAGTCCGTCAGCTCGACAACCGGCTGGCCTGCCGTCACCGGGTCTTCATTGTCGATCAAAAACTTGGCGATGGTTCCCGCCGCATCGGCTTTCAGCTCGTGAAAGGTCTTCATGACCTCGACCAAGCCGATCACATCACCCACGGCCACAGTATCGCCTTCGGATTTGAAATCCGGCTCGTCGGGTGACGGTTTGCGATAGAACATCCCAGGCAGATGCGATTTGATTTGCGTGGCCATGGCTCTCCCCTCTTTGCGTTTCTGTCGGTTTTTCAGCTCGCCTGCTGTAGCGGAGTCACCGCATCTTTGACGGCTTGTGCAACATCGACAGCATTTGGGTTGTCCGAGTGGACGCAGATAGAATCGGCCCGAACCCTGACCAGTTTGCCAGATTGTGCTGCCACGACGCCTTCTTTGACCGCCCTTGCGCTTCTCGCGCCTGCGTTTGCGGCATCAACGGCGTGGTGCTCGCGCTTGATGATGATAAAGCCGTCGTCGCCGTAATCCAGGTCCGCATAAAACTCTGAAACCAGTTCATGCCCGCGGGCTCCATAGACAACTTCATGCTTGGTATCGACCATACCCAGCAACGGTACCTGAAAGACATCTGCTGCATCGCAGACGGCGTGTGCGATCTCCTCGTCGCGTGCGGCCATGCCATAGAGCGCACCGTGAGGTTTGATGAACGTGAGCTCCATCCCCTCGGCTTTCAGGAAGCCGGCCAGAGCACCGACCTGATAGATGATGCAGTTGGCCAGCTCTTCCCGACCCATTTTCATTTCGCGCCGACCAAAGCCCTGCAGATCCGGTAACGACGGATGGGCGCCGACGCGCACGTCGTTTGCCTTGGCCAACTGCACCGTCGCGCGCATATGGTTGAAGTCCGATCCATGGAACCCGCACGCAATGTTGGCCATGGTTATCAACGGCATCAGGCCGGCATCATCGCCCAGCTTGTATAGTCCAAAGGCTTCGCCCATGTCGCAATTGATGCTGGTCATTGCTTCCTCCTCAGTTAGACGTCTGACCGTCCTGTATCGTGACGCTGTTGGCGATCACGATTGACGTCTTGTGATATCCGCGGCCAGAACCTTTGGTTTCCAGGGCCAGCTGATTTCCACGTTTCCAGTCAGCCCTGTTCGCCGGAAGATCAGTATGGCCAATAGGATGACACCAAGGCCGACCTCGGCCGAATTCGCTGGCAACTTGAATGCGATGCCTACGTCTACGCCCTTTTCAAGGACCCGCAGAAACTCGATTGCGAACGATACAACGATGGTGCCGATGACCGCGCCTGAGAGGCTTTGCATACCGCCGACAACCAACATTGCCAGTGTGATGAAGGTGAGCGGAAGATAGAACGTATCGACCGTCAGCAGGCCCAGGAAGAGGCCATAGAGACCACCGGCCATTCCGACGAAAAACGCACTGATCACAAACGCGATCAGACGCTGTCGCGTGACGTTGATCCCAGCAGCTTGGGCCGCGATGGCATCGTCACGTGTGGCGCGGAGGGCCAAACCGAACCGGGACTGTGCATAGAAGAATGCCCCGATTATCGCGATCACAACGAAGATCAGTCCAACCCAAGGATCGGTGACAACGGGCAACCCGACTAGCGAGCTTTGGCCTGCGGTCCAGGTGCTCCATTGCAGATAGAACGAGTACAGACTCATAAACAGTGCGAAAGTCGCGATCGATGCCGCAATGCCGGACAGGCGCATCAGCGCGATTCCGCTGACCAAGGCGACCAGCGCTGCCAGTACGCCGCCGCTGACAATCGCGAATATCCAGTGGTGGTTGTTTTCCAACAGATACTGCGGCAGCCCAGGAATGAAGATGTCCTTCTGCATCACCGGAACGGTTTGCCATGCTGTCGCGTACGCTCCGATCATCATGAAGGCTATGTGGCCAAAGGACATCAAACCGGAGTTTCCGATGAAGATGTAAAGGCCAACGACGACGACCATCCGGATCAGCGCCTCGGTCAGCGAGCGACTGGTGATCGTGTCACCTATCGCCTGGATGCCGACCACGATCAAGATCACGCCTCCGCACAAAATCAGCAGCGGCCAGATATCGCGCAGGAAATGCCCAAGGGGTGTTTTAGGCTCCATCTCAGACACGTTCCTTGGTTGCAGCAGACAAGAGCAGCCCTTGCGGACGCAAAAGCAGGATCACAATCACGAACAGAAAGACGAAAACGTCTCGGTAGTTTCGAATGTCAGAAGGAAGGAAAGTCTGCAGAAGGATGCTGAGCATCCCGACGACAAACCCTCCCACGACAGCGCCGACGAGGCTACCCATACCACCGATAACTGTTGCAATGAACGCGAACAGCATCATCGGGACCCCCATGCGGAAGTCCAAGATCCCCGTTTGCACCACGAACAACAGCGATACGGCGGCTGCCAAGATCCCACTGATCGCCACAGCGATCATAATGACCAAATTGGCTCGAACGCCTAGCATTCGAGCCATGCGAAAATCTTCGGCCGCGGCACGCATGTGCACGCCCCATTTCGTGCGTTTCAGGAACAGTACCAGAACAACCATCAGAGTGATCGTGACACCAATGATGATCAGCTGAAGTTTGGGGACTTGCACGCCTTCCATCAATTGGACCCCGGCGCTCAGATCGGACCAAAGCCCGACGGCTTTCGGGCGGCCGCCATAGATCATGATGATCAGGTTTTGGATGATGAAACCCAACGCAAAAGAACCAACCATCAGAGTTGCGGGTGTCGCATCGCGCAGCGGCCTGAAGGCAACGAACTCCGAAATCAACGCAAGACCCACCACCAACAGAACTATGCAGATGATTAGAGGAATGGCGTGGAACCCGCCGATGAACAATGTCGCCTGCGCTGCTGCCGACGGGACGATTAGCGCATAGGCGCCAAAAGTAATGAACGCGCCGTGCGCGAAGTTGATCAGGCGCAGCACTCCGAACAGCATTCCGATGCCAAGAGCAGCCAGTGCGTAAAAGCTACCTAGGCTAAGCCCGTCGATGAAAACTTGAAGCGCGAATGACATCAAACGGTTTCCTTGTTTTCGGCCTTGGACTCATTGAAGCCGAAGTAGGCCTGCTGAACGGCCTCGCCGTTCTGCAGATCCGCAGTCGCGCCGGCGAGCTGGACCTGTCCATTCCGCAGCACATGGATGGTGTCGGAAGCTCGAAGCGCCCGTTCCGAGCTTTGTTCTACAATCAGCAAGGTCAGTCCGCGTGAGGCGCGCAGTTCCAGCAGGATTTCGTAGACCCGGTCGACGATCTTTGGCGCCAAACCTAGCGACGGCTCGTCGATCATGATCAGGCGCGGCTGAGTCATCAGCGCTCGGCCGATTGCCAGCATTTGTTGCTCTCCGCCGGAGAGTTTCCCCGCCGACTGGCGTCGCCGATCGCCTAGAATTGGAAAGGTTTCCAGAACGCGCTCATAGTCCCGTTTAATGTCCGCCTTATCCTTGCGCAGGGCAGCGCCTACTTGCAGGTTTTCATCGACGGTCATTGTAGTGAATATGTGACGCCCCTCCGGGACTTGAGTAATCCCCAGCGCCGCTACCTGTTCGGGAGAGCTGCCGATCAGCGACTTCCCTTCGAAAAGGATCTCTCCCGCCAGCGGCGTCAGCACCCCGGATACGGCATTCAAGGTTGTCGATTTTCCAGCCCCGTTTGGCCCGACGACAGCTGCAATCCCACCTTCTTCGATCGATAGCGAAACGCCCCGCAATGCCGTCAAGCGGCCGTACTGCACGTGCAAGTCAGATACTTCCAGCATGCTCATCCGTGCCCCAAGTACGCTTCGATGACCGCCGGGTCGTTCTGAACTTGTTCAGGCTTGCCGCTCGCGATTGTTCGTCCGCTGTCCAAGACGTGGATGCGCTCGCAGACTTCCATCACAACGCGCATGTTGTGCTCGATCAATAGGACGCCACACCCAAACTTGTCGCGGACGTTGCGAACCAGACCCATAAGGTCGTCGCATTCCAGATCCGACATGCCCGCGGCGGGCTCGTCCAAGAGTACGAAGTCGGGCTTCTGCATCAGCGCCCGAGCAATCCCGACGCGCCTTTCATCCGTGTAGGGAAGGGCTCCGGCCAAGGTATTGGCATGTTTGCCAAGGCCAATCCAATCAATCAGCTCCTGCGCTTCCACCCGCGCGGCGCGCCGGTTCTTGCCCATACCGACGCCGGCGACTTCTATGTTATCGAGGACGCTCATTTCTCGAAAAAGCCGCCCGGCTTGAAACGTCCGCGCAATTCCTTTGCGGCGGAGTGCGTGGGGCGAGTCCTTGATGGTGGACAGCCCATTTAAAGCCACATCGCCCTCGGTCGGTGACTGAAAGCCCGAGATGACGTTCACCAGCGTTGTCTTCCCGGCCCCGTTCGGTCCGATCAACCCCAGTATTTCGCCAGAGACCAGCGTCTCACCGACTTTATCAATTGCCGTCAGTCCTTGGAACCGAACGGTGACGTCGGAAATCTCAAGCGTCGCCACTAACGCCCAAGCCTCAACAACGAAAAGCGTACTCTAAGCCTGCTCGGCGTCATGTTTGCTCCCGCCGCCGGGCGTCGCGTATTGACGTCCGGCCCCCCACTAGCATCTTCGCGCAAAACACGACCGTTTTGCTGCACCACAGCATGAACGTCGGTTTGCCGAACCGTCAATTGCTTAACGAGATATTACGGAGATTACATGTTTTTTGCGACAATCCGTCGCACATATATGATTATGGTGGAGGGTCGCGAATAGTGACTGCGTGTCCGATATTGAGTCTTTTTCAGCGGGTCATTTTAGTATTATCTATTAGTTCCAATGTTGTAAGGCGGATCCCCAAAGCATTTTTCTCAAAACGCGGCCTACCTTTCGCATTGCAATCGTTATAATTGCATGTCGCACATCGGCTTAATGCGGATGTGATCAGGCGCGCACTTCCGGCAGTCAGCCTTGTGTTCATTCGCGAGCGCAGCATAGGCTTTCGACCCTGAGATCGGGCTTTCGTCGAAAGCTCTAAGAATTGATCCAACGTGACGGGAGCCACATCATGAATCTTGGCAAGGCATGGATATTGCCCGCGGCAGCGGCGCTCGGGTTAGGACTTTCATCAATATCCCAAGCGGCGGATGACGAGGTCGTAATCGGTTTCGCGGCATCCTACTCGGGATGGATGCAGGCCTATAGTCAGCCATCAACGAATGCCGCCTTGATCGCCATTGATGACATCAACGCCAACGGCGGATTGCTTGGCAAAAAGCTGACATACGTGATCGCTGATGCGAAAACTGATCGCGCCGAAGGTGCGAAAGCTGGTCAAGAAGTTCTGGCCGCGGGCGCCGAGATGGTCGCCGTGGACTGCGACTATGACTTTGGTGCGCCGGCAGCATTGGCCGCACAAAACGCCGGCAAGATTTCGATCTTCCTCTGCGCTGAAAGTGTTTTGGCCGGAATTCAGGGCGTCGGCAAATACTCGTTCTCATCTTCGGTTCTGGCCGCAGTGCAAGGTGCCACGATAGCTGAATGGGGCGCAGCGAACAAAGGATGGAAGACAGCCTACATCCTGCTGGATACGACCATCGAGTACAACAAGGGCATTTGCTACGGCTTTGACTGGATGTGGCGCGAGAAGTTGGGGCTCGAGATTCTTGGCCATGACGTCTACAAGAATAATGACCCGTCGATCGCAGCACAGATCACGCGGATCAAAGGCCTCGAGCAAGAGCCCGACCTCATCATCAACTGCTCATACGTTCCGGGTGGTGCAAGTGCGCTGCGCCAGATCCGTGCAGCGGGGATTGAGTCTGCCCTTGCCGGCGGGAGCTCGATGAGCGGTGTCTACTGGCTGGATTCTGTTGAAGGCCTGTCGGGCCACTTTGTGCCGGAGCAGGCGTCGATCTACGGCGATGACCCGCGTCCTGCCGTGAATGAGTTCAACGAAAAGTACAAGGCCCGCTTCGGCGAGTATCCAAACAGCCAATACACGTATCCTGGTTACCTCGTTGTCGAGATGTGGGCACGGGCCGTCGAAAAGGCCGGAACGTTTGATAGCGACGCTGTCGTTGCGGCGATGGAAACCTTCAAGGACGAGCCGTTCCTGATTGGTACCCGGACGTTCACAAGCACGCTGCACCACCAGGACCGCGCTCCGTATCTGATCGTTGAAACCACGAACGGACAACCGGCCGTGGTTGCGGACTATACGATCTCGGAAC
This sequence comes from Pseudomonadota bacterium, assembly GCA_039033215.1. Classification (GTDB taxonomy): domain Bacteria; phylum Pseudomonadota; class Alphaproteobacteria; order Rhodobacterales; family Rhodobacteraceae; genus Thermohalobaculum. Next base: position 12,130 of record JBCCDA010000034.1, read on the forward strand.
CTGTGCCGATGGATGTGCTCTTCGGGAAGCGTTACGAGTACATCGCACGCTGATCTCCTGCGGATGACCTGACCACAAACACTGTGCCGCCCGGCTGTCCGGGCGGCACATCAGGGGGGATGGACATGACTGCGGACGACGCGCAGACCCGGCTTGGCGGGGTAGAACTAGCGATCCTCAACAATCGCATGGAAGGGATCGCCCGAAAGATGGCGAACACCCTACTGCGGACAGGACGGTCCGGCGTCTTGAACATCGCCCGCGACTTCTCCTGCTGCATCGTCACCCATGACGATCATTTACTTGCGACGGCTGAAAGCTTGCCGATCCACGTTCTCTGTGGCCCGGATTTGATGGCAGCGTCCGTCAAGGAATTTCACCCCGCGCTGAAGCGAGGCGATGCCTTTCTACACAACTCACCCTATCACGGTTGCTCGCATCCGGCGGACCACACGCTGTTGGTACCCGTCATCGACACGGAAGGGACACACCACTTTACCGTGGTTGCCAAGGCGCATCAGGCCGATTGCGGAAACTCGCAACCGACGACCTATATGGGCAACGCCCGGGATGTGTACGAAGAAGGCGCGCTGATCTTCCCTGCAGTAAAGGTTCAGCACGAGTTCAAGGACATCCCCGACATCATCCGAATGTGCGAGATGCGCATTCGGGTTCCGGAGCAATGGTGGGGCGACTACCTCGCCATGGTTGGCGCTGCCCGTATTGGTGAACGCGAGTTGGAAGCGCTGGCGGCGGAAGTTGGCTGGGACCGGTTGCGGACGTTTACTGAAGAATGGTTCGACTATTCCGAAAGGCGCATGATTTCGGCCGTTAAGGCATTGCCTAGCGGTTCCACCAGTTGGACCAGTCGCCATGATCCGGTTCCGGGCACGCCTGAGGATGGCATTCCGATCAATGTGACCGTCGCGGTCGATGCCGAAGCTGGTCGGGTCGCGGTCGATCTTTCGGACAACATCGACGCCTTGCCGTGCGGCCTCAATCTGTCTGAGGCCTGTGCCCGGACCTCTGCCATGATTGGCGTCTTTAACTCCATCGATCCGATGGTTCCCAAGAACGCGGGCGCATTCCGGCGGATCGATCTGACACTCAGGGAAAACTCGGTTTGTGGGATTCCACAACACCCAACCAGTTGTTCGGTCGCGACCACGAACGTTGCCGATCGAGTGGCAAACTCAGTCCAGGCTGCCATAGCCGAACTGGCTGACGGACTGGGGATGGCCGAAGCGGGTGCGATTCTTCCAGCGTCAATCGGCGTGATTTCCGGTTTCGACCCTGCGCTGAACGAACGCTACGTTAACCAACTGTTTCTCGCCTTCACGGGCGGTGCCGCGGCGCCCGGCACAGACGCCTGGATTACCCTTGGCCATGTCGGAAACGCAGGTCTTTGCTATCAGGATAGCGTCGAACTGGATGAGATGCGTCATCCGCTGTTTGTGAACACGCGTCGCTTCATTACTGATTCAGAAGGCCCGGGGCGGCGCAAGGGCGGCGCCGGGATGCTGGTTGAGTTCGGACCGGTTCGGGGAGATATGGAGGTGGCGTTCGTCTCGGACGGTACTTCAAATCCCGCTAAAGGCGTCCGCGGAGGTGGTCTTGGCGGTGCAGCCTATCAGGCAGTGCGCAGCACTGACGGACAGGTTACGCCAACGGCAAACAGTGACGTAATCACACTGCGACCGGGCGAAACCATCGTCTCCCACTGTTGTGGCGGCGGAGGGTACGGTCCGCCAGAGGACCGTGAGCCCGACCTGGTCCACCGGGATGTTGTCGAGGGATGGGTCAGCCTCGAGCGCGCCCGCACGGTTTACAAGGTCGCGATAAGTCCATCCGGTGATCTGGACGTTGACGGAACCGCTGCTTTGCGGGGTCAAGCAAATGGATGACGCACAAGAAGATGTGCTTTCCGGGCGCATGCTGTTCCCGATTTTTGATCGAGGAGAGTAGCTATCCGATTTGCCGTCGATACCGGTGGGACTTTTACCGATCTGCTGGTCGAGGAAGACGGTGGAACCGTCACGATGTACAAATCGGCGACCCGGCCAGACGATCCGATCCAAGGTGTTATAGACGCCCTGCAAAAGGCGGCAGATACCTACGGAAGATCCCTCTCAGCTTTCTTGGCTGATGGCGAGTTGCTTATCCATGGAACGACCCGTGCGATTAACGCCATCATCACAGGCGCAACCGCGAAGACTGCATTTCTGACCACAGCCGGACATCCTGACATCCTGACGCTGCGCGAAGGCGGGCGGCAGGACGTCTTCAACTTCACCGTTCCTTTCCCTGAACCCTATGTTCCGCGATCGCTCACGTGGGAGATCTCAGAGCGCATCCTGACCGACGGCACGGTACGGGCCAATTTGGACGAAATGCATGTCCTGGATGTCATCAGCCAGATGAAGACGGCAGGGGTCGAAGCCGTCGCGGTATGCCTGTTGTGGTCCATCGTCAATTCTGCTCACGAAGAACGGATTGGTGCACTGATCGAAGAACACCTTCCAGGCGTTCCCTACACTTTGTCCCACAAGGTCAACCCGTCTCTGCGCGAATACCGTCGGGCGTCATCGACGGCGATTGACGCATCATTGAAGCCTCTGATGAGCGCCTATATGGGCGATCTTTCTGGGCGCTTGAAAGCAGCCGGGTTCAGCGGGCGTGTGCTTATCGTCACCTCGGGCGCTGGCGTAATCGATGCGGGTAATGCAGCCGAGACTCCGGTGCACCTGATTAACTCTGGCCCTGCGATGGCTCCGGTTGCAGGTCGGTACTACGCGAATCTGGATGTGCAGGCGGAAACAGCAATTGTTGCCGATACCGGCGGGACAACATACGATCTGAGTGTCGTTCGCCGTGGGCAAATCCCCTTCACGCGCGAGACATGGATTGGCGGTGCGTATCGCGGCCATATGACAGGATTTCCGTCCGTCGATGTGCGGTCCATCGGGGCGGGGGGTGGGTCGATTGCGTGGGTTGATGATGGGGGGTTGGCGAAGGTTGGGCCACAATCAGCCGCTGCCGTACCCGGTCCAGCCGCCTATGGCCGCGGCGGAACGCAGCCAACACTGACAGATGCATGCCTGGTCCTTGGTTATCTCGATCCTGACTTCTTTCTTGGCGGATCGATGCCACTCGACACCGACGCTGCACGGAAATCTGTTGAAGATCACCTCTGTAGTCCGCTGGGTCTCTCCATCGAGGACGCGTCCTTGGCCGTCGTCCAGATTGCAACCGAAAACATGGTCCAGGCGATCATGGACATTACCGTGAACCAAGGCATCGATCCCCGCAAGGCAGTGCTGATCGGTGGCGGTGGCGCTGCGGGCCTGAACTCGGAGCGCATCGCGGCACGGCTGGGCTGCCCAAAGGTGCTGATCCCAGATGTAGGCGCTGCGCTGAGCGCGTCGGGCGCATTGATGTCCGACTTGGTATCAGAGTTCCGTGCCACGAACTTTGCCCGATCCGACAGGTTCGACGCGGAAGGAGTGAACGCGGTTTTAGGTCGACTTGCCGAGCAGTGCGCGGCTTTTGTCGCTGGGCCCGGTGCTCAATCGCAGTCTAGCACCATCACCTTCAGCGCCGAGGCACGCTATCCCCATCAAGTTTGGGAAATTGATGTTCCGCTACGCAAATCAATCCTCGAAACCGAGGCCGATGTCCGAAGCCTGGTAGCGGATTTTCACTCTGCTCACCGCGAGGTTTTCGCGATCGACGACCCGAACTCTGAGATCGAAGTGGTCGGCTGGAAGGCGCGGGTCAGCTGTCAGCTGAGATCCGATGGGATTGCCAGTCTGGACGAGCCTGCCGAACCGACGGCTGTACAGATGACCCGCCCCGCTTACTTTGGCGTGGACGGATGGGTCGACACACCCATTGTCCGTTTCGATACGCTGGCCGTCGACGCGCCGATGACCGGTCCTGCCATCGTCGAGAGTTCGTTCACGACCATTGTGGTCAACCCGGGCGCTGTCATGCGACGGCTCGCTTCGGGGAGCGTTGTCATTGATCCGGCCTCTTGAGGCGCACAAGGAGAATTCGCGGTGGAACTTGAGACCAGAATCGACCGCCTTGAATCGATCGAAGACATCAAGAAGCTGAAACACATCTATATGGGTTGGTGTGATCTTGGGTATCCACCGGACAAACTTGGCCCACTGTTCGAAACGGAAGCTGTCTGGACCAGTGCCGTGTTCGGCCACCATGCCAACCGTGCTGCGATCGAAGAGTTTTTCGGTGGTGTGTCAGCACAGATCGTCTTTGCGGCGCACTTGGCAATGAACTTTGTGATCGATGTCGATGGCGAAACTGCCAAGGGCAGATGGCGGATGCTGATGCCATGCACCATGATGGAGCACGGGGAAAAAATCAGCCGGTGGATTCTGGGCGATTATGACGAGGAATACGTGCGCAAGGACGGCAAATGGCTGTTCCGCAAGATCGATTTCCTTGTGAACTTCAGTGTCCCGGCTACCCAAAGCTGGGCCGGACAAGAAACTGTGCGGATCTGAGCGATGGCCAAGAATGTCCTGTTCACCCCCTTTGCGGTTCGCGGCCTCTCCCTGAAGAACCGGGTCGTGGTTGCACCGATGTGCCAGTACTCGGCGCAGGACGGGGTCGTGAACGATTGGCACCTGACTCACCTCAATCAGTTCGCGATGGGCGGCGCCGGTCTGATTTTGATGGAGGCAACGGCTGTCGAAAAACGCGGACGCATCACTCACGGCTGTACTGGCTTGTGGTCAGATGATCACCGTGATGCGATACGGCCCATCGTTGAACAGGTCAAAGCGCGTGGCGCAGCCATCGGCATCCAACTGGCCCATGCCGGACGAAAAGCCTCGATCAGCCGCCCCTGGGAAGGCGACTGTCCGCTCTCCGCCCGAGAGTTTGCGAAAGGCGAGATGAATTGGGAGACTGTTGGGGCCTCGGCCGTACCCTTTGACGACGGTTGGCTGGTTCCGGAAGAACTCAGCCCGGCAGACATTGCCGAGCTGATCGGCAAGTGGTGCGATGCCACCCGCCGTGCGGAAGAACTGGACTTTGACGTGGTCGAGATTCACTCCGCCCACGGCTATCTCAGCCATAGTTTTCTGTCGCCCCTGTCCAACAAGCGCACGGACGCCTATGGCGGCAGCCGTGACAACCGGATGCGCTTCACGATGGAGTTGTGTGAAGCCGTGCGCGCCGTCTGGCCTGCAGACAAACCGTTGTTCCTTCGGATCTCGTCAACTGATGGCAAGGTCGGCGGCTGGAGCATTGAGGACTCGATCGAACTGGCCAAACTAGTCAAGGGGCTGGGCGTCGACGTGATCGATTGTTCCTCTGGCGGTATTGCGGGGTATGGCGAAAACACGCTACCGGCTCCGACGCCCGGCTATCAGGTGGGTTATGCGGCGCAAATCAGACAGCGTGCTGACATTCCCACTCAAGCTGTCGGTTTGATCACCCGAGGTGCCCAAGCTGAAACGGTCCTGCGTTCCGGCGCTGCCGATCTGGTCGCGTTGGCCCGCGAGGTCCTGCTCGATCCGTATTGGCCCCGTCATGCTGCGTTTGATCTGGGCGAGGATGATCCCTTTGCGGACATGCCCATCCAGTACGGCCACTGGTTGGGCATGCGGGCAAAGGGCATGTTTGGCGCGAGGGCGGGCGATTCCGATACGGAAAATAAGCGGGCGGGGCTGTTGTGACCGAGAGCCCGAGAGACACGAGACTTTGAAGAATGGGAGAGACCAGTGGCGAACATCCGTGTGGCAGTGGACGTGGGCGGCACCTTTACTGACATTTGCATCCTAGACGATGCATCCGGCGAACTACGTGTCGAAAAGACGGGATCGACACCCGATGACCCGATGCGTGGGATCATCACTGGTATCGGCCAGGCGGGCGTCAATCTAGCCGACGTTGCGCTGTTCTCGCACGGTACGACTGTAGCGACCAACGCCCTGATTACCCGACGCCTGCCGCGCACGGCGATGGTCTGCACCAAAGGCTTCCGAGATGTGATCGAGATCCGCCGCGGCAACAAAGAAGACCTTTGGGACACCTACAAGGACGTGGTCAAACCCTACATCCCGCGTCGCGATCGGCTGACGGTTGCTGAGCGGACGCGCCAGGATGGCGAGAACATCACACCCCTGGATGAAGACAACGCGCGCGAAGTCGCCCGCATTTTGAAGCGCCGTGGTGTCGCTGCTGTCGCCGTGGGTTTCATGAATGCCTATGTCAATGGCGAGAACGAGCGTAAAATGAAGGCGATCCTGCAAGAGGTGATGCCGGACGTACCCGTCTCGATCTCGTCCGAGGTTATGCCCGAGATATTTGAGCACGAGCGCTTCTCGACCACCGTTGCCAACGCTGCGCTCAGCCCGATCGTGGTCGACTACACCTCCCGCCTCTCGGACAAGCTGGCCGAGGATGGGTACAAGAGCGACCTTCTTCTGCTCCATTCCGGAGGCGGGGTTATGACGCCTGCTTCGGTGAAGGATTATGCCGCACGGTTGGCTGGATCTGGCATCGCTGCGGGGGCGATTGCCAGCCGCCACATTGCAATGTTGTGCGGGTTCCGCAATTCGATTGGCCTCGATATGGGTGGCACGTCCACCGATGTTTCGTTGGCCTATGACGGGCAATCGACGACCACAAAGGATTGGTATGTCGAATACGGTTATCCCATTCGGTTCCCAGCCATTGAGGTTCTGACAATCGGCGCAGGCGGCGGGTCGTTGGCTTGGCAGGATGAGGCAGGATCGCTGCGAAATGGCCCGCAATCAGCAGGCGCCAATCCGGGACCAGCCTGCTATGCGAACGGTAACACTCAGGCAACGAACACGGATGCAAATGTCGTTCTTGGTCGCTTGGGCAGCAGCCTGGCGGGCGGGAAAATCATGTTGGATGCAGGGTTGGCAGAGACGGCCATAGCCGAAACGGTCGCCAAGCCATTCGGCATTTCGAACGCCGAGGCCGCGCATTCCGTCATCCAGGTCGCCAACGCCAATATGTCAGATGCAGTGCGGCTGATTTCCATCAGCCGTGGCTTTGACCCACGTGATTTTGCTCTTGTCGCTTTTGGCGGTGCGGGTGCGCTGCACGGGGTCGAAGTCGCCCGAGAACTGGCAATCCCAACTGTCATCGTACCACCCAATCCAGGCGTCACTTCGGCATTGGGTTGTCTCTTGGTCGACATCCAGCATGATTACTCCGAAAGCTTCCTGGCGGCGACTGCAGATGTCGACCCGGTCACCATTGACGCGGCTTTTGCCCGGTTGGAAAAAGATGCATTGGAACGCCTCGACCACGAAGGCGTCACAAGCGAAAACATCGTTCTGCAACGGACCATCGACATGATGTACCAGGGCCAATGGCGCTCGCTGGCTGTCAGCGTGCCCACCCCCCTGACCGATATCGGTACGCTGGTCGAGTCCTTCCACCAGGAACATGCCCGGGAGTACAATTTCCGCCGGGATGAAACGCCGGTCGGAATCTTCCGGATCAACCTTCGCGCCATTGGCACGGTCCCCAAGGCCGATCTGGCAGTTTTCGAGGCGACAGGGGCAACTCCTACTGCCCGCGAAACCCGTGCCGTTTGGTTCGAAACCGATACCTCAACGTCTACTCCGGTCTATGACCGCGAAACGCTGCCCGCAGGCCTGACACTACCGGGCCCGGCCGTGGTCGAACAGCTCGATTCCACGGTTCTGATCCCACCGGGATCGACGGCGGAAATCGACAAGTACCTGAACATCATCATTCAAGTGGAGGGCTGACCGATGGCCAAGGACACCGCTCTCGATCCAGTGACCTTTGAGGTCCTCAAGAACTCGTTTATCACAAGCGTCGATCAGATGGGGAAGCAGGTGCTTAGGACCTGTTACTCCTTCGTCATCTTCAATCGCGATTTCTCAAGCGCCCTGCACGATGCCGAAGGTAACTGCGTGGCCCAGGGCAACGAGGATATTGCCGTCCATGTCGGTACCCTGCACTTCACCTGCAAGGCGGTGATCGAAAAGTTCAAGGGCAGGATGAAACCTGGCGACGTCTATGCCATCAACTGTCCCTACCTGGGTGGCACGCACTTCTCCGATGTCCGACTGATCCGCCCGATCTTTGCTGAAGGGCGGGTCATCGCCTATAGCCAGTCGAACGGTCACTGGTCAGATGTTGGTGGCTCGGTCCCCGGCTCCTTCGACGTAATGGCGGCGGAGATGTTCAAAGAGGGGCTGCGGATCACGCCCGTAAAACTTTGGTCCGAGGGCGAGTTCTGCGACGACGTCGCGGACATGATCGCGTCCAACTGCCGCGATCCAGAGTCGATCATTGGCGATATGCAGGCCCAGGCGGTTGCGACGCAGGTATGTGAACGCGAGATCCTGCGCTTGGTTGAGAAGTATGGTCTGGACACCGTCGAAGCCGGCATGGCCGAGGTTCAGGACTATGTCGAACGCGCTGTGCGCCAGCGTCTGGCCGCCTTGCCGGACGGCACCTGGGACACATTGGACTGGGTCGACCGTGACCCGGCGGGTGGTGACGAACTGATCGCAATCAAGGTCAAGATGACCATCAAGGGCGATAAGGTCTACTACGATTTCGCTGGCAGTCATGGAACGATCTCGTCGATCTACAACTCTGCCGAAGCCGGCACGTTCTCGGCAGTCTCTGCCGGGATGAAGACGTTCTTCCCAGACTTGCCTTTGAACTCCGGCTTCTACCGTGCCTTTGAAATCGAGGCGCCGGAGGGCAGCATTGTCGATGCCAAATGGCCGGTCGCCGTCACTGGATTTCTGATGCCGTTCGAGAAAATCATGAACGGAATCTACGAGATGTGGTCCGACATCATGCCGGAACGTGCAATCGCCTGCGCATTCAACCTGGAGTACCTGTTGGCAGGTGGCATGGACACCCGCGGCGACGGGAAGCAACTCTTCATGTTTTATGACTGGCTGCCCGGCGGCTGGGGCGGGCGCAATGGCAAGGACGGAGCCAACACAACGACCGCCTGTTTCGGCACCGGCCTCCAGACGCAACCTGTCGAGGGGCAGGAGCGCGCGATTCCGGTTGTCACTACCGAATTCGAGATCCAACAGGACAGCCCTGGTCCCGGCAAATGGAGGGGCGGCGCAGGTGTGCGTAAAACCTCGGTTCTGCTCGATTGCGATAAGACCGTGCTGTCATATGTCTGCGACCGCGAGCGCGCGATTGTCTGGGGTATCAAGGGCGGACTGCCATCGATGCCTCATGGCCTACATTTGGTGCGCCATGACTCGGATCGCGAGGATTGGCTGGGTTCGATATTCTCCGACGTTTCGATCTCCACAGGAGATGTCTTCTCGCGCCCGACCGCGGGCGGCGGCGGCTATGGCGATCCGTTGGAACGTGACCCAGAGGCGGTGCTAGAGGACGTAATTGACGAGTATGTTTCGGTCGGCCGTGCCGAGAAGGACTACGGCGTTGTGATCAATCCCATTGATCCAGAAATCTGCGAGTATGAGATCGATCACGCGGCTACCGAGGCGGCGCGCACCAAGATTCGCACGGACCGCCCTGGTTGGCTGGCCGCCGAACCGGAAACCATCGCCAAGGGCTATCGAGACGGTACCGTTGACAAGTACGATGCCGTGCGCCGTCACGCTGTGATCCTGGATTGGGATACGGGCGAATTGCTACCGCGCTCCACGGAACAGTTCCGCGAAATGTTCAAGATCCGTTCGGCTGCCAATTGGTAAGGGCAGTCAGTTCCGAAACAGATACCGCCGCGCCGAACAGTGCGGCGGTACGGAACGCAACCAGCGGTTCAGATCGCCGAACATGACTTGTCTCTCTTGTATGCGCAGGAGCTAGCTGACCAGGCCGCGGCGCGGTGACGGCGATTGAGCGGCACGGCAGCTACGCCTCTACCTTCCCAGCTTATCCAGCACCCAGAGCCCTATCGCTTGGACCTGATCCTCGCGACCTGAAAGCGGTCCGGGACGATACAGAACCGAAGTGAAAGCTTTTTGCTGCCCCTCCAACACGCCCACATCCTCGCGTCCGACTTGTTCCCACCGATCATAGTATGGGGCGGCACGGGCCTCAAAATCCGGCAGTTGCACGACACCCTCAGGAAAACACCCGCCAACTTCCAGAACTGTCCGATCAGCAGCAATCGGCAGAACTGAGAGCCACCACATGCAATCCTGGGCCACGGCGAACTGAGTGGTCGGATGAATAACGGTGAAGTACGTCCCCTGACGGGCGTCGTCGTCCAGCCCCTCTATCGGCGAGAACGATGGCGCCTGGTCGGGTAACGTCGCAATAGACTGGTCGCTTAGGACTTGAATGCACAGCCAATCGCCGGTCGTGGGAATGCTGCGGGACGTCTGAGCACCGACACTGTCGCGGTGAACTGTGCCCGTATGGTAGGTCTCCATGGCGTTTTCCAGGATCGACTTCCAATTGCAGGCACAATCAAGCTGGATCGTCCAAGTACACCGCATTCGATCCAACTTGTGAGAACCCATGCGCTCTGGTAGGTCGCCCAGCGTTTCGATCAGCGACGGCCCTTCTGGATCGAAGCACAGAAACAAAAACCCGGCCCAGCTTTCCATTCTGACCGGTACGAGCCCATTCTCGACACGATCAAATCCCTCCGCATCAGCCATATCCGGGCAGCCATACAGCCTGCCATCCGAAAAGTAGCTCCATGCGTGGTACGGGCACATGATCCGGGAACTGTTGCCGCTGCCCTCCAGAAGCAAAGCTCCGCGGTGCCGGCAGAAGTTGCCGAATGCACGCTGCACACCATCCTCACCGCGCATCAGAATGACCGGTCCACCAACTGTGTCGATTGTACGATAGTCGCCGGGGTTTGGCGTTTGATCTTCGCGGCCCGCGAAAACCCAGTTCTTGAGGAAGATCGCAGACCGCTCACGGGCAAAGACATCATCTGACGTGTAGAAGCCGGCTGGCATTGCGTGCGCCCGAGCCAGTGGCGCAGTCGCACGAGCCATGACGGAAGATGGGAAAATCAAATCATCCATAGGCGTGCTCCGGAATGCTTTCGGTGATGTCGACCCGATTTAGGCGTGCCTAGTTTCCTGGAAAGCTGTCTGGCGCAGGTTGAGCCGTCCTTCTCCGAAGTCAATGGGCAGTATCGTTCCGTTCTTTGAGTGCGTGCGCGCCTGATCCTCGAACTCTGTCCAAGTGATTGTTTTCATTTGAGTTCGAGATTCCTCGTAACGTCGGCGTTCACAGGGATGTTGGGCGTCATTACGTTCTCAGGCGACATGCAGTCGCCTTGGACACGAACTCAAAGCGGTCCAACATTATCAGGATTTCGGCTGCTTATTGGCTCGTGTCTTGCTAGGGTGTTTGGATGAATGCTTTTGATCCCAACCGTTTCGCCGTCATTGCCGACATTCACAGCAACTCTGACGCTCTGGAAGCTGTCCTTCACGACATCTCGGATCAGGGCATCGAAAGCGTCGTCAACCTTGGGGATCATCTAAGCGGCCCAATGGCTGCGCACGAAACTGCCGAACTGCTTCTGTCTCATGACATGCCTTCGGTCCGTGGCAATCACGACCGGTGGCTTGTCGAGAACAAGCGCGAGGACATGGGCTCAATTGAAGCTGTCGCCTTCGACCAGCTCGAGGAACGCCATCTGAACTGGCTTAGGGAGTTGCCACCAACGCTCTGGCTATCGGAGGGCGTTTTCGCCTGTCACGGGACACCGAGCAGCGATACCACGTATTGGATGGAGAAGGTTTCGCCGCAAGGCGAAGTTGTGCTCAGATCACAGGACGAGGTCACGTCCGAGGCGTCCGGGATCAATGCAAGCCTTTTGCTGTGTGGTCACACGCATCTTCCTCGCCGCATGGATTTGCCAGATGGCCGGATCGTCCTGAACCCTGGTAGCGTTGGATGTCCCGGTTACACTGACGACGCGCCCGTGCATCATGTGGTTGAGACGGGCACGAGTGCTGCATGTTATGCGGTGGTCGAGAAGCGCAGGGGAGGATGGGCGACGGCGTTCAGACACGTACCTTACGATTCGAGCAGAATGATTCAATTGGCCAAGTCCGCTGGCCATCCGCATTGGGAACGAAGATTGGCTACAGGTTGGGTCAACTGAACCCGCTGATCTTCTCAAACCACCGATCTGGTCAATGGCAGAAAAGTCCCGGCAGCCGACCTTCGAGCGCCCCAGTCAAGCGCTTGTCTGTCTCGATCAGAAACCTCCTCCGGCAGATCAGATGTTGACGGGGCGGACTTTCAAAGAGCCGAACTGGTACGAAATCACCAAGCTTCCTTAACGCAGGATCGTGCTCTTATCCGCAACTGACCCCACGAAGCCCGAGATGTTCACGGTTCTGTCAGGTGGCTGTCCGGTCGCAGCTCGCCAGGTAGTGTTAGGTAGTCGGATTGGCAGGGAGCTTGCGGATGTTGGGACGATTGGCGGGCGCGGCCCTGATGGCGCTGGTGGCGAGCCCGGTTCAGGCCTTGGTCATCGGGGGGGAGATCATGCGCCAGTCGGGGCAGGGCGAGTTCAGGATGCTCGATCCCGCAGCGGCTTTTGCGGTGGGCGAGGACACCTTCGATGACTGCAACCTTTATGCCTTCGACGAGGATCAGAACATTGTGCTGCCGGATGCGATCCGGGTGGACATCGGCGGTCAGGACGGTGTGATCGCGGCGGGGACGGTTGTCGCGAGCCACTACGTGTTCTTCGACAGTCTCAACGGTGTGCAGATTGGCTATGTCGATTTCGACGCCCCGATCCTGGGTATTGCGGCCTTCCAGGATACGATGGCGGCCACCGATTTTCTGGCCAACACGTCAGTCACCTACATCAGCCCAGAGTTGCGTGGGTTGGAGTTGGGGGATCGCGTTTGGATTGACCCCGACGATCCGAACCGCCTCTGGGTCTATTGGGCAGGGTCGTCGCCGGGCGACTATGTGCGCGTTTTCACGGCGAAGTCCGGTGCTCCGATGATGTAGGGCGCGCGACCGGGCGTCTGATAGCTCTCGCGTCTTTACGCCAGTACAGGCAGGGCCCATGGTAACCACCTGGGGGACAGCATGCCGTGCCGATGTCGACCGAGCTTCTGACAGCGCTGGCCATCGCATCGGCCGCGGGGCTGATGCGCGGCTTTGCGGGCGTCGGCTCCGGCATGTTGATGGCGCCCTTTTTCGTGCATCTGTTCGGTCCCGTGCAAACGGTCGGGATCATCATTCTGATTGAGGCAGCGGTGACCGTGCAGCTCCTGCCCTCGGTGCACCGAGATATCCGCTGGCCAACGATCCTGCCCATCGGGGCGGCAGCGATGGTCGTCATGCCGGTGGGCAGCTGGCTGCTGGTCTCGCTCGATGTGGCGGCGTTGCAGGTGGGCGTCGCGATGGTCGTGACGGTCTCTGCTGCGCTGCTGCTGACCGGCTGGCGCTACGACGGGCCACGGCCCCTTTGGGCCGGGCTGGGGGTCGGCGGGCTGTCGGGTGTGCTGATGGCCGTCACCAGCCTCGGCAATCCGCCGGTGATGCTGTACCTGCTGTCGAGCCGAGACGATGCAAAGACGAACCGTGCGAATTTCACGGGCTATTTCGCACTGACCCTGGCGGCGCTGATCGTGGTGATGACCGCTCGCGGCCTGATTGGACAGGAGGTTCTCGTCACCGCCGCCGTTCTGCTGCCGGTGTTCATGCTCGCGGTCTGGATCGGTGCGAAGCTTTTTTCCAAGGCGAACGAGCAGCTCTATCGCCGGGTGGCGCTGTTAATCCTGCTGGCGGCGGGGCTCTACGCGCTGGTGCGCGCGCTTTGACTGCTCAGCCCGGGCCTGCCCCGGGTGCGCCAGACATGTAGCCCCCCTCGGCCCGGTAGGCCAGTTCCGCGGGGGTGTCCTGGCGTCCCAGAGCCGCGTTGCGCGAGGGGAAGCGGCCGAACCGGCGGATGACCTCGCGGTGCTTGTAGCTCGCCTCGAGCCCGGCGGGGTCCAGGGATGGCAGACGGGTTAGGAACAGGCGCATGCAGCGTTCCTGGTCCTGCAGGCTCTCTGAGTGCTCGAGCGGCAGGTAGAAGAACATGCGCCCGGGTTCGGCGGTTGCCATATCCTGACCGCGGGAGATGGCGCTCTTCGCGATGCGCAGGGCCAGGGCGTCGGCTGCGAAGGCCCTTGCGGTGCCGCGGTGGAGGTTGCGGCGGAACTGGTCGGTCAGGACAATCAGCGCGAGCGAGCCGCTGGCCGAGGCCTGCCAGTGGTTGAGGCCACCTGCCGCCGCCTCGTCCGACAGCGCCCCAAAGCGCCGGGCGATTGCAGCATCGATGTCCGCGTTCGTGGTCCACCAGCCCTGCCAGCCGACGTCCTCGATCCAGTAAGTCAGCACATCGTCGATACGGTCGTCCATGGGCCACCCCTTTTCAGGTCCGTCCGGGTAAGTCTACCTCGTTTGGTGGCGCGTCGGCAGAGGGATCCATATCATCGATCGCGGCCTCCCAGGCCACGTCGGCGGCGACCTGGCCCGAGATCGGCGTCATCGGCACCATCGGGCCGGTCTCTTCGACCGAGGGAGCGGCGCGCTGGGTCGAGCGGTAGAGCGCGTAGCCGACCATCGCCGCGAAGGCGATCCCCATGAAGCCGAAGAACGCGTCGTTGCCGATCGCATCCATCAGATAACCCACCGCGATTGGTGAGCCCATGGCGCCAACACCGTTCAGGAGGATCAATCCGGCGGAGGCCGAGGCCATATCCTCGGGCTCGAGGCGGTCATTCACATAGGCCGCTATCAGCGAGTAGAGCGGATTTGAGACCCCTCCCAGCACGAAGGCCGCAACGACCAGTGGTATGAAACCTCCACCCGACAGAGGCACGATCAGGCACCCAAGCCCACCGATTGCCGCGAGTGCGATGATCAGCACGCGACGGTCCATGCGGTCCGAAAGCCAGCCGATGGGCGGCTGGCAGATCACAGCGGCCAGGAAGATCATCCCGACGAAGATAGAGATCTGCTGGGTCGATAGGCCTTCGTTCGCGGCATAGACCGCCGACATCCCGAACTGGCAGGCGAAGACGATCCCGAGCAGGAACATGGCAACCGCACCGAGCGGCGACGTCTCGACCAGTCTGCGCACGCTCATGCGCCGCGTACGCTCGAAAACGGGAACGGCAACCGCCGAAAGCAGGATCGGGGTGAACGAGATCGAGACAAGGACCGACATCATCACAAAGAGCCCATAGCCCGATATATCGGCGACATTCAGGAGGCCCTGCGCCGCCACGACACCGAGCACCTGAGCGGTGATGTAGGCCGACATGGTTTGCCCACGCGTGGCGTTATCTGCCGAATCGTTCAGCCAGCTCTCGGTGACGACGTAGATGCCCGAGATGCAGAACCCCACAAGCACGCGCAGGGCGAACCAGGCGATCGGGTCTACGACGGCGGCAAAGAGAATGAAGGCCGCCGAGATCAGCGAGGCCAAGGCCGCGAAGACGCGCACATGCCCCACCCGGCGCAGGAGCCAGGGGGTGGCCTGAGTTCCGCCCAGAAAACCCACGAAGTAGCCCGCCATCACGTAGCCGAGCGTTGCCGACGAAAAGCCCTCGACATCGCCGCGCACGCCGAGGGCCGAAGTCTGCAATCCGTTGCCGATCTGCAGGAGCAGCATGCCCAGAAGCAGGGCCCAGGCGTTGCGGATGGCGGTGAGCATGTCGCGTCCTCGCTTGTGGCGTAGACGTGAGATGATAGGCGACAACATCGTCTGGGTGCTCGTCCGGAAGCGGCAGGGCAATGTCGATTTTGGGCGGGCGTCCAGTGCCTTCAAGGCCGCGGGTCACCCTCGCGCTGGAGGCGACGCGGCGCGCCCGCGGGTCTGCAGCGCTGTGCAGGGGTCACCCTTTACGGGCGCTGAGCTCCGGCAAAAGGAGTGAGCTATCGCCGTAGGAGAAGAAGCGGTAGCGGTGGCGGATCGCGTGGCCATAGATCTCGCGGATGTGGCCGATGCCCATGAGAGCGGAGACGAGCATCATCAGCGTCGACTTCGGGAGGTGGAAGTTGGTCATCAGCCCGTCGGCAACCCGGAAGCGGTAGCCGGGCCGGATGAAGATGTCTGTCTCGCCGCGGTAGGGGGCGAGCGTCCCGTCCGGGGCTGCCGCACTTTCGATCAGCCGCAGCGCGGTCGTCCCGACCGGGATGATCCGCCCGCCGGCCGCTCTGGCGGCGTTAATGGAAGCTGCAGCGTCAGGCGGGACCTCGCCCCATTCGGCATGCATCCGGTGATC
Source organism: Pseudomonadota bacterium (assembly GCA_039033215.1). Classification (GTDB taxonomy): domain Bacteria; phylum Pseudomonadota; class Alphaproteobacteria; order Rhodobacterales; family Rhodobacteraceae; genus Thermohalobaculum. Next base: position 28,392 of record JBCCDA010000034.1, read on the forward strand.
CTCGATCTTCTCGGTAGTGACCGGCAGGAATGTCCCGGCGCCGACGTGCAGGGTCACCCGGGCGGAGAGGACGCCGCGCGCGGCCAGCCGGTCCAGTAGGTTCTGGTCGAAGTGCAGGCTGGCCGTGGGGGCCGCGACGGATCCTGGTTTCTCGGCAAAGACTGTCTGATAGTCGTCGCGGTCCTGTTCGTCCGCCTGGCGGCGCCCAGCAATGTAGGGGGGCAGCGGCATGACGCCCTCGGTTGCGATGGCGGCGTCAAGATCCGCGCCCCCACGGTCGAAGACCAGCTGCACCTTGCCCCCGTCGCGGGCCGCAACCGTAGCAGAGAGCTGGTCAAAGGCGATCCGGTCTCCGGGGGCCAGCCGCCGAGCGGGTTTTGCCAGAGCCGTCCACTCAGTCGCGCTCTCCCGGTGGATCAGGGTCACCTCCACCTGCGCTTCACCCGATCCGTCCATTGTCTCCCGTCTGCGCACCCCGAAGAGCCGCGCCGGGATCACCTTCGTGTTGTTGAAGACCAGCATGTCGCCGGGCCGCAGCCAATCGGGGAGATCGTGCACTTGGGCATCCGTCGTCGCCCGCCCGTCGGCCACCAGCATCCGCGAGGCGGGCCGTGGACGGGCGGGGCGAAGCGCGATCAGCTCCTCCGGCAGATCGAAGTCGAAGTCATCGAGATGCATACGTCACCGTGCGCGGGTCGGGCCGGGTGCCATGCCCGCCGCGAGGCCGGAGGCCGGGGCGGCGGGGGAGAGGAAGCGCCGGTGTGCTCGCCCCCCGGCGTCCGCCTGCCTTAGGCGGCTTTCCGGCGCTTGCGGGCATGGGCCGCAACCAGGGCCTGGTCCAGATCCTCGATCAGATCGTCCGCATCCTCGATCCCAATCGAGAGCCGCACCACATCGTTGCCAGCGCCGGCTGCCTCACGCTGCTCGTCCGTCAGCTGGCGGTGCGTGGTCGACGCCGAATGGATCGCGAGCGACCGCGCATCGCCGAGGTTGGCCACATGGCTGAAGATCTCGAGATGGTCGATGAACTTCACGCAGGCATCGTAGCCACCCTTGAGCTGGATCGTGAACAGGGCTCCCGCGCCGTTCGGGCACATCTTCCTGACGATCTTCGCCGAGGGCGAGGACTTCAGCCCCGCATAGGTCACCGCCGTGACGTGCTTGTGCCCCTCCAGCCACTCGGCGATCTTTGAGGCGTTCGCCACATGGCGTTCCATGCGCAGGCTCAGCGTCTCGACCCCCATCAGCGTATAATGCGCCGCCTGCGGATTCAGCGTCATGCCGAGGTCCCGTAGACCGATCGCGATCCCGTGGAATGTGAATGCCAGCGGCCCGAACGTGTCGTGGAACTTGAGCCCGTGATAGGCGGGCTCGGGCTCGCTGAGCGAGGGGAACTTGCCCGATGCGGTCCAGTCGAAGGTGCCCGCATCCACCACGCAGCCGCCCGTCACCGTGCCGTTGCCGGTGAGGTACTTCGTAAGCGAATGCACGACCAACGTCGCCCCATGCTCGATCGGGCGGCAGAGGTACGGCGTCGCGGTGGTGTTGTCGACGATCAGCGGGATCTTGTGGTCCTGGGCGATCTTGGCGACCTTTGGCAGATCCGCGACATGGCCGCCGGGGTTTGCGATCGTCTCGCAGAAGATCGCCTTCGTGTCCGCGTCGATGGCGCCAACGATCGCCGCCTTGTCGTCGATGTCTACGAAGGTCGCCTTCCAGCCGAACCGCGTGATCGTCTGGCTGAACTGGGTGATCGAGCCCCCGTAGAGCCGGCTCGATACAACGACGTTCGCACCCGGGCGCATCAGCGGGAAGAGCGCCATGATCTGTGCGGCGTGCCCGGACGAGCAACAGACGGCGCCGACGCCGCCCTCCAGCGTCGCGACCCGCTCCTGCAGGACCGCCACCGTCGGGTTGGTCAGCCGCGAGTAGATGAACCCTACCTCCTGCAGATTGAACAGCGCTGCCGCATGTTCGGCATCGCGAAAACAAAAGGCTGTCGTCTGGTAGATCGGCGTCTGCCGCGCGCCGGTCGCCGGGTCGGGCCGGGCGCCCGCGTGGATCTGGAGGGTGTCGAACCCGTAGGTCTTCTCGGCCATGTCTCGTCCCCTGTCGTTGTTCTGGGTGATTTGGCGTGGGTTCTACCGCAGTCGCCCCTTGCATATCGAGAGGAAAGTAGCGCGCCCGGGCGGCGCGGTCACGCAGGCCTTGAGCGTAGCGCCTCTGGCCGGTATCCCGGCTTCATGCTGGATGCGACCGATGACCAGATCCTTGAGCGTCTCTATGCCAGCGCGCCGGATGCGCTGGAGTTTCGCAAGTTGCGCAAACGGATCCTGCGGGAGACCCGCGAGGCGGTCGAGACCTATGCAATGGCGCGTCCCGGCGACCGCTGGCTGGTCTGCCTCAGCGGCGGCAAGGACAGCTACACGCTGCTGGCGGCGCTGATCGAGCTGCGCTGGCGGGGGCTCCTGCCCGTGGATGTCCTGGCCTGCAACCTGGATCAGGGCCAGCCCGGGTTCCCGGCTACGGTGCTGCCAGAGTTCCTCGGTGGCCTCGGGATCCCGCACCGGATCGAGTACCGCGACACCTACTCCATCGTCACCGACAAGGTGCCGAGCACGAAGACCTATTGTGCGCTCTGTTCGCGGTTGCGGCGCGGGCACCTCTACAGGATCGCGCGGGAGGAGGGGTGTTCGGCGGTGGTGCTTGGCCATCACCGCGACGATATCCTTGAGACGTTCCTCCTGAACCTCTTCCACGGCGGGCGTCTGGCGGCGATGCCGCCCAAGCTGGTGAACGAGGACGGCGACGTGATGGTGCTGCGCCCGCTCGCCCATGTGGCCGAGGCTGATTGCGAGGCGTTCGCGCGCAAGATGGGGTTTCCAATCATTCCCTGCGATCTCTGCGGCTCCCAAGAGGGGCTACAGCGCGCTCAGGTTAAGGCCATGGTCGACGAATGGGAGCGACGCCACCCTGGCCGGCGTCAGATCATGTTCAAGGCGTTGACAAACGTCCGCCCGGGCCATCTGGCCGACAGCGGGCTATTCGATTTTGCCGGACTCTGGCCCGGCAAAGAGGGTTGATGGCGGACGTTGGCTCCCGGGAAGACTGTGTCCCTGTCGCTAGCCGGCGTTCGAGCCGGGGTTAGATTGACCAAGTCTATCAGTTTGGGCCTTACCAAGGCTTATCGCCGTAGCCGGAACACAACTTCAGCCGAGCTTGGCCCCAACGCTTCTTCGAGTTTCGATTGCCTTCGCCATCATGTGGCAGAGACATCTAGGCGAGAGCTCGGACGTCGAGGAGCGTCTTCCTCATTCCAGCATCGATAGCGCCCGGTTGAACATTTCGGGATCAGCGTTGCCGCCGGAAATGGTGCAGATCACCGGATCGCTGCCGATCTGGCCTCCTCGGAAGAGGGCGGCGGCTAGCGCAACCGCACCGCCGGGTTCGGCAACGACCTTGAGCCGAAGGAACGCATGGGCCATCGCCTGCAGCGCTTCATTGTCCGTCACCGTGATCCCGGGTCCACACAGGCGCTGCATCACCGGGAACGTCAACTCACCTGGGCTTGGCGTGACAATAGCATCGCATATCGATGTGATCGGGCCTTCGTTGCGCTCGCGACTCCCCGAGACCAGCGAGCGCTTCACGTCATCCGACGTCTCTGGCTCGACCGGCCGTACTGTCATGCCGGGAGCCGCCGCTTCCAACGCGAGAGCGATGCCCGAGGTGAGGCCGCCACCGCCGCAACAAACCAGGACCTCTGCCTGCGTGACGCCAAGTGCCTCGGCCTGCTCGGCAATTTCCAATCCGCAGGTACCCTGACCCGCCATCACCATCGGCTCGTCGTAGGGTTTGATCAAGCTCAGGCCACGCTTTGCCGCCAGAGTTGAGCCGATCTCCTCGCGGCTCTCACCACCGGGGCGGTCGTATAGCACTACTTCGGCTCCATGCGCCTTGGTGTTCGCGATCTTCAGGGCCGGTGCATCCGTCGGCATGACGATCACGCATGGCGCGCCATGGAGTTCCGCTGCGTGAGCGACCCCCTGCGCATGATTGCCGGATGAGAAGGCGATGACGCCGCGTGCCCGCGCCTGCTTGGACAGGGCGGAGACCGCCGACCAGCCGCCGCGGAATTTGAACGACCCTGTCTTCTGCAGCGCCTCGACCTTCACAAGGACGCGTCGTCCCGCGAGACGGTTCAGAAAAACGCTTTCTAGCATGGGCGTGACAACGGCGTGGCCCGTCAAGCGTTCCTGGGCGGCGCGGATGTCCGCGATCGTGACGGGATCGGTCATGCGTCGGCCGCGATCTCGGGGATGGTCTTCAGGTCCGAGACAATGTGATGGGGGCGCCATGGCAACCTGTCCATTGGCTCACCTGCGCGGTTCGCCCAGGCGACGGTGAACCCGAAGCCCGAGGCCGCACATGCATCCCAGCAGTTGGACGAAACGAACAGCACCTCCCGCGCCGTGCACCCGAAATACTCGCCCACCAGCTTGTAGACCGCGCGCGCGGGCTTGAAGATCCCGACAGATTGAACGGACAGCGACACGTCGAGCACGTCTCCGATGCCGGCGGCCTGAACCGCGCCGTCGAGCATGGCGGGCGTGCCGTTCGACAGGATAGCGGTGTTGCATCCCGCTGCCTTCAGCGTGGCCAGCATACTTGGCACTTCGGGGTAGGCGGACAGCTCCCAGTAGAGCTGCAACAGACGCTCGCGAAGCGTGGGATCATCGAGGCCCTGCTCCTCCAGCGCGTAATCGAGCCCGTCCTGGGTCACGGTCCAAAAGTCCTGGTGAACACCTGCTGTGGCCCTGAGCCACGTATACTGGAGCTGCTTCAGCCGCCAGGTCTTCGCGATCGCGGGCCAGTGCTCCGCGAAGTTTTCTCGTCCGGGTTCCTGCGCCGCCTCGCGGGCGGCAGCTGCCACGTCGAACAGCGTGCCGTAGGCGTCGAAGACACAAGTGGTGATGGCCATAGTTCCCTCCCGGTTCCGCGAACCATGGCCGAGCGACACCGCCGGATCAACATTCATCCAACTGGTTTTTCAAGTGGCCCCCAGCCCTATTGGACGACGCGGAACCCGCGGCGGAGGTCCTGCTCGATCGTCATGGGACCTGCCGTGCCCGTGAGCCGGGCGCGATAGACGTACAGGCCCTCCATCACGCGCTGAACGTAGTTGCGGGTTTCGTTGAAGGGGATCTGTTCCATCCAGTCGAGGACATCGATCTCACCGAGCCTTGGGTCGCCGTAGGCGTCAATCCACTGATCCACGCGCCCCGCACCGGCGTTGTAGGCTGCTGCCGCCATGACGTACGAGCCACCGAACTGTTCCGTGCGCCGAGCAAGGTAGGTCTCACCAAGACGCGTGTTGTATCGCCAATCGGTCAGCAGTCGACCCCGGTCATACTCTTCGCCGATCCAGCCAGACACCCTTCGCGCGGTGGCGGGCATAAGCTGCATGAGACCGCGTGCGCCGGCACGGCTGATTGCGAGAGGGTTTAGCTCGGTTTCCTGGCGGGCGATGGAGAGTGCAAAGGCAGGCTCGACCTTGGTAACGTAGTCTTTCAGGTCGTGGAGCGGGTAGTAGGCGGGGTGGATAACGACGCCGCGGCGTGCTGCGCGCTTTGCAATGCGGACAGAGAAGTGCGGCTTTCCAAGATCCAGTGCAAGGCGGGTCAAGGGCGCGAGCGCGCCGGGCGGTAGCGACCTGCCAAGCGAGGAGAACGTCGCCATCGACAGCGTGTCCTCGCCTGCAAAGTGCAGGACCGTGGCCAACCGCACGTCCTCGCTGCGCATCGCAGGGTGGCGCCGCCAGTCGGGTAAACCGTCGTTGGTAAGCCTCAGATCACCGGTGGCGCCGATCTTGGCCGCCGCCAATTGCCCGTAGAAGGACGTTTGTTGGGTGGCCGCATCAGCATAGGCCGCATTGGCCTCCTGCTGTCGGCCCAGAGCCTCGTACGCCCGGCCCAGCCAGTACCCGCCGCGTCCGATGCTGATCGGGGTCTCGACGGCAGCACGGAAGCGCTGGAAGTGACCAACTGCGGCATCCGCGTTGCCCAGTTTGCGCAGCGCAACCCAGCCTGCCACCCATTCGCTGTCGGCGTAGTCGTATCCGGCCGACGGAGTCAGTCCGTGCAGCGAGGCGACCGCATAGGCATTCTGCCAGCGACCGTCCCTGGCCGCGCGGCGGGCGAGGCTCAGCCGACGGTCCGCCCATACAGTGGCATCGCCAAGCGTTGCAGGACTACTGCCAAGGCTGATCAGAAGCGCCTCAGCTTCCTCATAGTTCCGAGCTTTCCAGAGCCGGGAGAACTCGGACCAATTCTGGGCCGCGAGACCACCCAAGCCTGCGCCGCTGCGGCGGTTGCTCTGCCCCAGAACCACCCGTGCCAAGGCCTCGCCCCCTGGCCAGCTTGCCCGCCGCGAGACATAGCCCTGATATTCGGCGACGGACCCTTGTCCGGCCCGCAGCTTTCGCCAGAGCACGATGTCGCGCACCAGCTGATCGGAGTTTGCAACGACAAGCTGGGCATCGTCCCAGTCGCCCTCGGCCCCAAGCGCCAGGGCCGTTGAGACCAGCAAACCGTCGGCCCGCGCTTGTTCAAGATCCAGCGCGCGGGCGGGGGCGGCAATAACAAGGGCGAGAACGAGACTGGCGACGAGCGGCATAAGCCGGTAGCGCATGATCACGAGGGCTTCTCCGAAGCGGATGAATGGGGCGTTGTCGTCGGAACCCTAGCAGAGTCCGCGCTGCCATTCATTGGCGAAATGCCTCGCCTGCCAAAACTTGATCGCCCGATCGGCTTGCAGGCCCGACGGACCTCGCCTATACGCCCCGCAACGGGAACGGAGGACGTCATGGGTCTTGCAAACGGCGCTGCGATCCGCGGCTCATTGCCTGCGCTGATCACACCGATGAAAGATGGTGAGGTTGATGAGGCGGGCCTGCGCAAACTCGTCGACTGGCATATCGCCGAGGGCAGCCATGGGATCGTGCCTGTGGGCACGACCGGCGAGAGCCCCACACTGAGCCATGCCGAGCATGAGCGCGTGGTCGAGATTGTGGTCGAGCAGGTGGCTGGCCGCATTCCCGTGATTGCGGGTGCCGGATCCAACAATACCGCCGAAGGTGTGCGCCTGCTGCAGCATGCCGAGAAAGTTGGCGCGGATGCGGGGCTTGTCGTGACGCCCTACTACAACAAGCCGACGCAGGAGGGGCTCTACCTCCACTACGAGGCGCTGCACGATTGCTGTGATTTGCCGATAATCATCTACAACATCCCGGGCCGTTCGGTGATCGACATGTCGCCCGACACGATGGGCCGCCTCTCCAAGCTGCCTCGGATCATCGGCGTCAAGGACGCGACCGGCGATGTCGTCCGCGTCAGCCACACTCGTCGGACTTGCGGGACCGATTTCGTCCAGCTTTCCGGTGAGGACGCCTCGGCACTTGGTTTCAACGCGCACGGCGGCGTGGGCTGTATATCGGTGACAGCGAATGTCGCGCCGCGCCTTTGTGCCGAGTTCCAGGAGGCCACGCTTGCCGGTGAGTGGGACCGCGCGTTGGAGATCCAGGACCGGCTGATGCCCCTGCATACCGCGATCTTCCTCGAGCCCGGGCTTGCTGGGGCGAAGTACGGCCTTTCGGTGCTGGATATGGCGCGCAATGAAGTGCGCCTGCCGCTGGTGACCGTGACGTCTGCGGTCGAAGGCGAGATCCGCGCTGCCATGACCCATGCCGGGCTGATCAACTGAGCTGGTCGAGGCTGGATGATGCGCTGCGGGAGACTCTGGCCGCGCGCCTGCGCTCCTTTGCCGTTGAGACTGACGCAGCGGGCGATCTGCTGCCCGCGGCAGTCGCCCTCGTGGTCACTGCTGACCGACACGGCAGCCCTGCGATCCTGTTGACAAAGCGGCCCACCAAGATGGGGCGCCACGCGGGCCAGTACGCGTTGCCGGGCGGCCGTGTCGATCCAGGCGAGGCCGACGAAGACGCCGCGTTGCGCGAACTGGACGAAGAGCTCGGCATTCGTGTTCCGCCTTCTGCTGTTCTCGGCCGATTGGACGACTACCCCACCCGTTCGGGGTTTCGCATGGCACCGTTCGTCGTCTGGGCAGGCGCTGCGCCTGAGATACGGCCGGACCCGGCAGAGGTCGCAGAGGTCTTCCATATCCCTTTCGAAGAGCTCGATGGCGAAGCCATCCCCCTGTTCGAGGACGGCGAGACCACTGACCGCCCTGTGCTCTATTCAGACTTTCCGTCGATCGGCACGACGATGTTTTCGCCGACGGCGGCGGTGATGTACCAGTTCCGCGAAGTGTGTCTGCGCGGCCTGACCACCCGGGTTGCTCACTACGATCAACCGCGCTTCGCCTGGCGCTGACTTGACACGGGCGCTGTGATCGCCCACCTCTCCGCGCCCATGGCCAAGAAACCAGCAAAACCCGGAACCCGTGTCGCTGCCGAAAACCGGCGGGCGCGCTACGACTATTTCATCGAGGATACGCTGGAAGCCGGGATCATGCTGGAAGGCTCGGAGGTC
>JBCCDA010000035.1:0-36512 GCA_039033215.1 Pseudomonadota bacterium
AATGGCCCGCGGGCCGGGACAAAAAGCTGAGCCCGAACGACGCCAAAATTCGGCCCACCCCGCGCCCGTCGGCCACGTGCGCGGTCGAGCCCGCCATGTTGCTGCACCCGTGCCATTCTGAGACGCCAGGTTAACGAATGTCGGGATTCTCCCAATGAACCCGTCCGGCAGGTTTACGAGTTGACAGCTGTCAACTTTTCCGCAGCCGGCAGTTGATTTCCCACAAACCCACCGAAATGGTGGGCCAATGACGGCAGGGGACCTCTGATGACCTTCTCAATTGTCGCGCGCTGTGCCGAGACGGGCATGTTCGGAATGGCGGTGTCCTCGTCCTCTCCGGCGGTGGCGGCCCGCTGCGCCCATGCGCGGGCTGGGGTGGGGGCCGTGGCCTCCCAAAACGTGACGGACCCGCGCCTAGGCGTCACCCTGTTGGACCTCATGCAGGCAGGCGCGGGCGCCCGGGAAGCGGTGGCCGAGGTCGAACGCACCACGCCGCACATGGACTTCCGCCAGATCACCGCCGTGGACCGCCATGGCGGATCCGCGGTGTTCTCTGGCGAGAAGTCGCTGGGGATCAACGGCGATGTCGTGCGCACTGGCCTGGTGTGTGCAGGCAATCTGCTCGCAGATCTCAGAGTGCTGGACGCAATGGCCGAGACGTTCGAGACCACTGCGGGGCACCTTGGTGACCGTCTGATTGCCACGATGCGCGCGGCGCTTGCAGCCGGGGGCGAGGCGGGGCCGGTCCATTCGGCCGGGATGCTGCTGGTCGACAAGGTGCCCTGGCCGGTCGCCTCGCTGCGTTGCGACTGGACCGAGGCCTGCCCGATCGAGGACATCGCGCGGGCCTGGGAGGTCTACAAGCCGCAACTCGACGACTATGTGACGCGCGCCTTGGATCCGACCAAGGCCCCATCCTACGGAGTACCTGGCGATGAGTGAGATTGCAGTTGTCGGTGCCGGCGTCCTCGGGTCAGCGATCGCCTGGCGGCTTGCACAGGCAGGGCATGCCGTGACGCTGGTCGATCCGGCCCCGGGCGGTCAGGCCTCGCCTGGGTCGTTCGCATGGCTCAATGCAAGCTTCGCCGAGGACGCCGTCTATAACCGCCTTCGCCATGACAGCCTCGAGCTTTGGGAGGCGATGAAGGCCAGCGACCCCTCGGTGCCGGTCGATTTCCCCGGCGCCATTCTGTTTGAACAGGATCACTTCGATCTGGACGCCATCGAGACCTCGCAGGCGACTTTGGGCCGTCCTCATGCCCGGCTCGACGGCGCGAGTGTCACGGCCCGCGAGCCTGCGGTCAAGGCCGCGCCCGGGGATGCCCTGCTGATGGGAGCCGACGGGTACGGCGACCCGGTAGAGATCACGCGCTGGTTTCTCGATGCCGCCCTGGCCACCGGCGCCGAGCTTGTCACCGAGGCCGCACAGACGATCCGGGTCAGCGGCAGCCGGGTCAGCGGGGTGGTCACGGCGACGCGCGAGATCGTGGCCGACCACGTGGTCATCGCGGCGGGTGTCGACATCGGCAGCATGCTCTCGAAGCTGGGTCTGACCTTTGCGATGGACAACCAGCCCGGGCTGCTGGCCAAAACCTCCGCAGGCGCGGCGCAGACTGGCATGATGCTGGCGACCCCGGGGGTTCATTGCTGGCAACGCCCCGATGGCGGGTTCCTGATCGGGGCGAGCTTCGGGGGCGACACCGAGGCGGTCAACGCGGCCGAGCGCAAGGCGGCCTCGGTCCTCGGTGCCCTCAAGCAGACGATCGAGGGGACCGAGACCTGCGAAGTGGAAGACATCACCGTCCGGGTGCGCCCCATGCCTGCCGATGGTCGTCCGGCCATCGGACCCCTCGGCCCTGAGGGGCTCTATGTCGTCTGCACGCACTCCGGCATGACGCTGGCACCCGTGATCGCGGAGATGGTGTCGTCGGAGATTGGGGGCACCACCGACCCGCGGCTCGAGCCCTACCGGCCGGACCGCGCCGCCTTGCGGGGTGATGTGGCGTGAAGACAGTCTATACCGAACGTCACAAGCTGCGGGACTCGAAGACCGAGCTCTGCGGTGGCGTTCTGGTCCCGCCGTTCGAGTGTCCGGTCAGGGCGGAGTACATCATCGACCGGGTCCGCGCCCGTGGCCTTGGCGAGATCATCGCGCCGGATCCCCACGGGCTCGCCCCCGTCCGCGCTATTCACACCCCCGACTTCCTGGATTTCCTGGCGAGCTGCTGGGACGACTGGCAGGCGGCAGGGTTCGAGGGCGAGGCGATCGCGACCTCCTGGCCCTCGCGCCGCATGACCCGCGCAGTCCCGCCCCGCAACATCGACGGACGCATCGGGTACTATTGCCTGGCGTCCGAGACCTCGATCTCCGGGGGGACATGGGACGCCGCGCAGGCCGCAGCCGACGTGGCGCTGACGGGGCAGGCGCTGGTTGTCAGTGGCAACCGTGCCGCCTTCGCGCTCTGCCGCCCGCCGGGGCATCACGCGGCGCAAGACATGTTTGGCGGCTACTGCTTTTTGAACAACGCGGCCATCGCGGCGCAGGCAGCGCTGGACGAAGGTGCCGCCCGGGTCGCGATCCTGGACGTCGACTTTCACCATGGGAACGGCACGCAGGCCATCTTCTACGACCGGCCAGATGTGTTTTTCCTGTCGCTCCACGGCGATCCGGACGACGAATTCCCGTACTTCCTGGGCGGCTCGGACGAAACCGGCACGGGCGCGGGGGAGGGCTTCAACGTCAACTATCCCCTGCCTATGGGCACCCAGTTCGACCGCTGGGTCGCGGCACTCGAGGACGCCTGCGGGCGCATCGCCGCCTACGCGCCCGACATGCTGATCGTCTCGCTGGGCGTCGACACCTACAAGGACGACCCGATCAGCAGTTTCAGACTGGAGAGCGAGGACTTCAGGACCTACGGCGGGCGCCTGGCCAGGCTGGGCCTGCCGACGCTCTTCGTCATGGAAGGCGGCTATGCGGTCGCGGAGATCGGCGTCAACACCGTCAACGTGCTGGAGGGCTTCGAGGATGGCTAGGGACGGTATCGACGCCACCGCCGCATTGCCGCCAGCGGTCGCGGGTGAACTGGCGGCGATCCGGGACGGTACCGCGCCGCGCCGGTCCATGGACCCAGCTTTCTACACCGACCCCGCCATGCTGCCCGCGGAGGTGGAGGGCGTGTTCCTGTCGGGCTGGATCTGTCTCTGCCGGGCCGAGGAGATCCCGACGCCGGGCAGCTACCTGACCCGCGACGTGCTCGGCGAGCCCTTGATCGTCACGCGTGACGGGACCGGTGCGATCCGCGTCCTGTCGAACGTCTGCCGTCACCGGGGCAGCCGCCTCGTCGATGGCCAGGGCACGACCAAGCGCTTCACCTGTCCCTATCATGCCTGGACCTACGGTCTCGACGGGGCGCTGGTCCGCGCCCCTCTGATCGAGGGCGATCTGTCGGGTTGCCACTTGCCATCCTTCGCCGTCGAGGAATGGATGGGCTGGGTCTTTGTGAATCTCGACGGGACAGCCCCGCCGCACGGGGCGTCCTTGGCCGATCTCGACCCTCATGTCCGCAACTATCATCCCGAGGAGATGCAGGCGAAGGTTCCGACAATCGAAACCTGGGCGGTCAACTGGAAGGCGCTGGCCGAGAACTTCATGGAGGGCTATCACCTCACGCCCGTACACCTGAAGACCTTGCATCCGATGACGCCGAGCAGGCTTTGCGAGAAGATCCCGGGCGGGGCGGCGTGGACGGGCTACAAGTCCCACTATGACGATGCCTACGAAGGTCGCACCGAAGTCCACCCGGACATGACCGCGCAAGAGCAGCGGATGTCCATGATGGTCTGGATCTACCCGGGCTTCGTCGCGGCGATCTCACCCAATTCCTGTGTCACCATGAGCCTGCTGCCCGCGGGGCCCGAGGCGGTCGAGACGCGCTGGGACGTGCTGGTCCGCAAGGGCGTCTCGGAGCACGAAGCCCGGGCCCGCCACGATTTCGCGGCCAGCTTCAACGCCGAAGACAAGGCCCGGCTGGTGGAGCTCCAGAAGGGGTTGCGGTCGCGGTTTGCCACGGGCGGGCCTCTCGCGCCTCCGGACCTGGAGGGGTGCATCTGGGATTTTTACGGCTGGATGGCCGGACGGCTGATGGGGCAGGGATGACGGACCTCTGTGCACTGCCCGCGACGGAACAGGCGCGGCTTGTTCGCACCGGTCAGGTCTCGCCCGTTGATCTGGTCGAGGCGGCGCTGGCCCGGATCGAGATCGTGCAGCCGGCTTGCAATCCCTTCGCGTTCGTCTTTGCCGAAGAGGCGAGTGCCGCGGCGCGCGCGGCGGCGGATGCCGTGACCAGGGGTGACGATCTGGGACCGCTGCACGGGCTGCCGGTGGCCTTCAAGGACTTCACGCCGACGAAGGGGCATCGCACGACCCGCGGCTCGGTCGCCTTCGAGCATTGGGTGCCCGATGAGGACCCCGCGATCGTTCGCCGCTTCAAGGCGGCGGGCGCCATCATCGTTGGCAAGACGACGACACCCGAGTTCGCCTATTCATCCTTCACCCGTTCCGAGCTCTTCGGCAAGACCGGCAATCCTTGGGGCCCGGACCGGTCCTCGGGCGGTTCCTCGGGCGGGTCGGGTGTGGCGGCCACGACGGGCTGCGTGGCGCTGGCCGAGGGCACCGACATGGGCGGCTCGGTTCGTATCCCGGCCGCCCTATGCGGGTGCGTGGGGCTGAAGCCGTCGCTCGGGCGCATCCCGATGGACATCCTGCCGACGACCTTCGATGACATGAGCCATTTCGGCCCGCTCGCCCGCACTGTCGACGATGCGGCGCTGTTCCTCCGGGTTGCCGAGGGCCCGGACGAGGCCGACATCATGTCCCAGCGCGTGCCCGTGCCGTTGCCGGAGACGTTTGATCTGGACCTGACGGGGCTCCACCTGGCGGTCAGCGAGGACCTGGATTTCTACGTGGTCGACCCGGAGGTTCTGGCCAACTTCCATGCCGCCGTCGCGGCGTTCGAGGAAGCTGGGGCCACGACCGCGCCGGTCAAGCTCGGCTGGGGGGCGGAGCTGAACGATGCCTGGTACGCCTGGTGGGGTGTCTATCAGGCCGCGGCCTTCGCGGACACCTTGCCCCGCCACCGAAACCGGATGGACCCCGCAATCGTGCAGCTGATCGAGGATGGCGAGCGTATGGGTGCAGTCGACTTCGCGCGGATCGACCAGGCGCGCACGCGGCAATGGCATCAGCTGGCAGGTGTGTTCCAGGATCACCACGCGCTCCTTTGCCCGACAATGGCGCTGCCAGCGCCGGACAACAACTCCCCCGACGGGGCCTTCGGGGAGGTAGACCGCGACGGGCGCAAGCACGGGCTGGATATGACCGAACTCTTCAACATGGTCGGCCATTGCCCCGCCCTCTCGGTCCCCTCGGGCATGACGGCCAAGGGCCTGCCGACTGCTCTGCAGATCGTCGGGCGGCGCTTCGACGACCCGACCGTGCTGCGCATCGGCGCGGCGCTGGAGCACCACCGCCCCTGGATGCAATGGACACCGGAGGCGCTGGCGTGACCCTGACATTGGCCGTGAGCCAGATGACCTGCACCTGGGATCTGGAGGCGAACGCCGACAAGGCTGAGGCACTGGTGCGCCGCGCCGCCGACCGCGGTGCGCGGCTGATCCTGATTCAGGAGCTTTTCCAGACGCCCTACTTCTGCACGCAACAGGATGGGGCGCACCGAAAGCTCGCCGCCCCCGCCCAGGGCAACCGGTCGGTTAGCCGCTTCGCCGCTCTGGCACGGGAACTGGGCGTGGTGCTGCCTGTCAGCTTCTTTGAGCGTGACGGGAACGCCTTCTACAACTCGGTCGCCATCGCGGACGCCGACGGACAGGTGCTGGGCTGCTACCGCAAGTCCCACATCCCCGACGGCCCGGGCTATCAGGAGAAGTTCTACTTCACCCCCGGCGACACGGGCTTTCGGGTCTGGGACACGGCCGTGGGCCGGATCGGGGTTGGCATCTGCTGGGACCAGTGGTTTCCCGAGACTGCGCGCGCCATGGCGCTGATGGGGGCGGAAGTGTTGCTCTACCCGACCGCGATCGGGTCGGAGCCGCCGGCGCCCGATGCCTTCACCAGGCCCCATTGGCAACGCGTGATGCAGGGACATGCCGGGGCCAATCTGGTGCCATTGATGGCCTCCAACCGCATCGGGGTGGAGAGCTGGCCCGAAGCCGAGATGACGTTCTACGGCGGCTCCTTCATTGCGGGGTCCGAGGGGCAGATCCTGGCCGAGATGGACCGCGAGGAAGGCATCGCGACCGCCACCGTCGATCTCGACGCGATTCGCCAGCAGCGCTGGGACTGGGGTGTCTTCCGCGATCGCCGGCCCGAACTGTACGGTGCGCTTGGCCCCGCATGAGGATCATCGACGCGCACCACCACATCTGGGATCCCTCTGCCAACCCGCATCCCTGGCTGACAGGCCCTCCGATCCCGTTCCGCTATGGCGCCTACGAGGCCTTGCGAAAGCCGTTTCTCTGGGCGGACTATGACCGGGTTGCCGAGGGCTGGGATGTCGCCGCGTCCGTCACGATGGAGGGCGAATGGGATCCGGGCGATCCTTTGGGTGAGAGCACCTGGTTGAACGGCCTGCCCCGGCGCCCGCAGGCGCACGCGGCGCAGGCCTGGCTCGATGCTCCTGATGTCGACGCGGTTCTGGCTGCCCACGGCGCCGATCCGCTGGTCCGGTCTGTGCGTCACAAGCCCCGGTCCAACTTCGCACCCGGCGGCGGTGCGGGAGGCATGACGGCCCCAGCCTTCATCGCCGGTTTCAAACGTCTCGCCGTGCATGGGCTGATGTTCGAGTTGCAGACGCCGTGGTGGCATCTGGACGAGGCCGTGCGGCTGGCGGCCCATGCCCCCGATGTGCCGATTGTGCTCAACCACGCCGGGTTGCCGTCCGATCGCTCGGCCGACGGTCTGGCAGGGTGGCGCGCCGCCATGCAGCGGTTCGCGGCGGTCCCCCGGGCGATCGTCAAGATCTCGGGCCTGGGGCTGGTGGGTGGGGGGTGGGACCCTGACACGAACCGGATCGTCATTCGCCAGACGATCGAGATGTTTGGGCCGGAGCGCTGCATGTTCGCCTCGAACTACCCGGTCGACAGCCTCTGCGCGTCGTTCGACACGATCTGGCGCGGGTTCGACGAGGCAACGGCAGATCTCGGCGCGGACGCCCGCGCGTGGCTCTTCCACCGGACCGCCGCCACCGTCTACAATATCGACATGGAGGCGTGCTGATGAAGATCATCGATCTCTCGATGCCGGTCGAGGAGGGGCATCTCCGTTGGCCCATCGAGCGTGGCAAGAAGGGTGACTTCGCCGCCGGCGACCTCTTCGAGGCGACGTGGTTCCGGACATCCTGCCACGGCTTCACCCACATGGATGCGCCCCGTCACATGGTGCCCGGGGGGGAGACGCTGGACGCCCTCGACCTCGCGCGGGTGGTGGGCCGGGCCGCGGTGATCGACCTCTCGGACATCGAGCCCAATGAGGAGATCACGGCCGACCGTCTGGCGCCCGCGGCGGCGCACCTGGAGCCCGGGCAGATCGCGCTCTTCCGAACCTGTTGGGACACCCAGCGCGACTGGCATGAACCGGCGTTCTGGCGCGATGCGCCGTATCTGTCGCGTGATGCCTGCGAATGGCTGCTCGATCGCCGCCCGACGGCCTGTGCCTTTGACTTTCCGCAGGATTACACGATCCGTCTTCTGCTGGATGGCGAGGTGCGCCCGATCCCCGAGCATGTCAGCCATGACGTCCTGCTGCGAAGCGGTGTCACGCTGATCGAATACCTGGTGAATACCCGGGATGTGACGACGGCGCACACGTTCCTCGCGGCCCTTCCGGTCAAGCTGACGGGATCGGACGGGGCGCCCTCACGGGTGATTGCGATCGATGGCCTTTAGCGCCGCGACCGCCGTGCGGACGGGCTGAGATGGCCGGGCTCCCGGCAACGGCGCTTCTGACGCCGCGTGATGGCGGGCTCTGGTGCGAGCCTGGCGGTTTCCACATAGATCCCGGACGCGCCGTCGATCGCGCCATCGTCACCCACGCCCATGCCGATCACTGCCGCCCGGGCCACGCGGCGTTGCTCGCGACACCCGAGACGGCCGAGATTGCGCAGGCCCGGTTTGGAGACGGCGCCTTCGGCAGCATCGACGCCCTGGCCTATGGCGAGAGCCGCCGGATCGGGGGCGTGACCGTGAGGCTCGCCCCGTCGGGGCATGTCCTTGGCGCCGCACAGGTCGTGGTCGAGGCCGGCGGTGCCCGGGCCGTTGTCTCGGGCGACTACAAGCGCGAGGCCGATCCGACGTGCGCGCCGTTCGAGATCGTGCCATGCGACCTCTTCGTCACGGAAGCGACGTTCGGCCTGCCGGTCTTTCGCCACCCGCCTGTCGCGGACGAGATCCGCCGCCTGCTCGCATCGGTCGAGACGCTGCCCAACCGGACGCATGCGGTGGGTGCCTATGCCCTTGGCAAGGCGCAGCGCCTGATCGCGGAGCTTCGGCGGGCAGGCTATGACAGGACGATCTGGCTGCACGGCGCGCTGGAGAAGCTGTGCGAGGTCTATGCGCGGTTGGGCGTCGACCTGGGCCCGCTCGGCAAGGCAACGGCTGCCTCGGGGGACGAGATGGTCGGTGGCATCGTGATGGCGCCCCCGGGGGCGCTGGCCGATCGGTGGGCGCGGCGCCTGAAGGACCCGCTTCCCGTGGCGGCGTCCGGCTGGATGCGGGTCCGCCAGCGCGCGAAGCAACGGGGGGCGGAACTGGCGCTCGTCATCTCGGATCACGCGGACTGGGATGATCTCAGACGCACGGTCACCGAGACTGGCGCATCGGATGTCTGGGTCACGCACGGGGCCGAGGAAGCGCTGGTGCACTGGTGCCGCAGCGAGGGTATCCGCGCGATGGCGCTCAGCCTGGTGGGCCGCGGCGACGAGGAGGCGTGACCGGCCCATCAACAACCCGCGCCCCAGTCCTTGACCGTTTGCGATTGTCCATCTGCCGGGATACGCTTTCGCAACAATCATCGGGGATCGGCCGGACCAGCGTCTGGCGTCGAGGTCGCCGGGCCGGAGGCGCACTGTCATAGAAGGTGAGCGAGGAAGAATGTCCGACGGCGGCAGCGGCAGACGCTCGGCCTCGTTTGTCTTCGTGACGCTTGTCGTCGACGCGATGGGCATCGGGATCATCATCCCCGTGCTTCCCGATCTGCTGCAGGAGCTGTCGGGCGCCGACATCGGGTCCGCCGCGATCTGGGGCGGGTATCTCACGTTCTCCTATGCGCTGATGCAGTTTGTATTCAGCCCCGTGCTGGGCGCGCTCTCGGATCGTTTCGGCCGCCGCCCCGTTCTGCTGATCTCGCTGGGTACGCTCGCGGTCGACTATGTCATCATGGCCCTGGCGCCTACGCTCTTGGTGCTGTTCGTGGGCCGGATCGTGGCCGGCGTGGCGGGGGCCACCTACTCGACCGCAACGGCTTACATCGCGGACGTCACCCCGCGCGAGAAACGCGCTGCGGCCTTCGGGCTGGTGGGCGCGGGCTTCGGGATCGGGTTTGTCCTCGGACCCGTCATCGGCGGCTTCATGGGCGAGCTTGGGACCCGTGCGCCCTTCTATGCCGCCGCCGTGCTGACCTTCGGGAACTTCATCTACGGGGCCTTCATCCTGCCGGAATCCCTGCCCAAGGAGAAGCGCCGCGCCTTCGCCTGGAAGCGCGCCAACCCGTTCGGGGCGCTGCGCCAACTGTCGGCCCTGCCCATGGTCACGGGGCTTGTCGCGGTCGCCTTCCTCTATTCCTTCTCGCACTACGTCTACCCGGCGATCTGGAGCTACTACACCAAGGAGGCGTTCGATTGGTCGCCGAGCGAGATCGGCCAGTCGCTCGCCCTTGTCGGCATCGGCTTTGCGGTGGTGCAGATGGTCATCATCCGGGTCTTTCTGCGTGTGGTGGGTGAGGTCTGGACCGTCTACATCGGCTTTCTCCTGAACGTGGTCAGCCTGTCCGCGATCGCGATCGCGAATCAGGGATGGATGATCTACGCGCTGATCCCGCTCACGGCGCTGGGCGATGTCGTCAAACCTGCACTCAACGCGCTGACGGCCAACCGCGTGCCTGACGATCAGCAGGGCGAACTGCAGGGTGTGCTCTCGTCCAGTCAGGCGGTGACAACGGTGCTGAGCCCACTTTTGATGACGCAGGTCTTCGGGATCTTCGCCGGACCCGATGCCTGGCAGTATTTCCCGGGCGCGCCGTTCATGGCTGCAGCCGTGATAATGGTACTGGCCGCGCTGGTCTTCCGGACGGCCCTGCCGCGGGTGCCGAACCCGGCCGGGGCGTCAGAGCGGTAGGCGACGTCGGGATCAGCGGCTATGGTTTGTCCAGATTGACAAGGGGGCGCCTGATGACCGGCCACTACAGCGAACTAGAGACGCGTTCACCACAAGCGCGCGAGGCATCCCTGTTCGAGTGCCTTCAGGCCCAGTTGGCCGATGCGATGGTGCGCGCACCGGGGCTGGCGGCGCATCTTGGCGATGTCGACCCAGACAGCGTGAGGGACCGGGCCGGGCTCTCGAAGTTGCCGGTTCTGCGCAAGGCAACGTTGGGAGAGATGCAAAAGAAGGCGCCGCCGCTCGGTGGCCTCAGTGCGCGTCCGGCATCCGAGTTCACGCATCTCTTCCAGTCACCGGGTCCCATCTACGAGCCGGGCATGGACACGCCAGACTGGTGGCGGTTCGCCCGCGCGCTCTGGGCCGGCGGGTTGCGACCGGAAGATCGGGTGCTGAACTGCTTTGCCTATCACCTGACGCCCGCTGGTCTGATGTTCGATTCGGGCGCCCGCGCGCTTGGGGCGACCGTGGTCCCGGGCGGGGTCGGGAACACCGAGGCGCAAGCCTTGGCGGCGGCGGATCTGGGTGTCACGGCCTATGCCGGCACGCCGGATTTCCTGAAGACGCTGCTCGAGAAGGCCGACGAGGCGGGGAGACCACTTGCGATCACCAAGGCCGTCGTCGGCGGCGGCCCGCTCTTCCCGCAGATGCGGGCCTATTATCAGGACCGGGGGATCTCCTGCGTGCAGGGTTACGGGACCGCCGATCTGGGTTCGATCGCCTATGAGGCCCAGGGGCCGGATGGCACGCCGACGCCCTACATGGTGGTCGACGAGGGCGTGATCCTTGAGATCGTGCGCCCCGGTACTGGCGACCCCGTGCCTGTCGGTGAGGTTGGTGAGGTGCTGGTGACCTTGCTGAATGCGGACTATCCGTTGATCCGCTTTGCAACAGGCGACATGTCGGCGGTCTCGGACGCCGAGTCTGTGTGCGGGCGGACCAACATGCGCATCAAGGGCTGGATGGGCCGCGCGGATCAGACCACCAAGGTCCGGGGCATGTTCGTCCGGCCGGAGCAGGTCGCCGAAGTCGTGCGCCGGCATCCGGAGATCGCGCGGGCACGATTGACGGTCGACCGCGACGGCGACGCAGACACAATGCGCCTCAGCGTGGAAAGTGCCAATGCCGATACGGATCGCATCGCGGGGACGGTGCGCGATGTCGTCAAGCTGCGCGCGGATGTCGAGGTCGTGGCCCCGGCAAGCCTGCCGAACGACGGTAAGGTCATCGATGATGTCCGCAAGTTCGACTAGGGCGGTGCTACGCGCGGCTGTAGGGCTCGCCTGAGACCGTATAGTCGCCGAGGACGATGTCCTTGCCCTGCATGATGTCGGCGTGGCGGACCATGTCGATGTTGCGCCCGGTGATGACCGCGGCGGCAGGACCCTGCAGGGTGATCTTTCCGGACAGAAGGGCGGCGATGCCGACGACGCAGGATCCCTCGCAGACGATCTGATCTTCGTAGTAGATCGTCTGGAGCGCGCGGTAGATCTCCCGCTCGGACACCAGCACCGTCTCATCGAGGTGACGGCTGCAAAGATCCAGCGAGTATCGATTGTCTGCCCCGATCCCTCCGCCAAGGGCATCCGCGAGGCTGGGATACTCGTCGACATCCACGGGGCGTCCCGCAGCAATCGACGCATGCATCGCCGCGCCTCGGTCCATCGTGATGCCGATGACACGGATCGACGGTTTGATGGTCTTGGCTGCCAACGCGATTCCGCCTGCCAGTCCGCCGCCCGACAGGGGCACCAGAAGGGTGGTGAGGTCGGGACGTGCCTCAAGCAGCTCCAGGCCGATCGTGCCCTGACCCGCGATCACGTGGGGGTCATCGAAGGGTGAGATGTCGATCAGCCCTTCCTCGGCTGCAAGCCGGTCGGCCTCCGCCTGCGCCTCCTCCTGGTTCTGACCGATGATGCGGGCCTCCGCCCCGAGTGCGCGGATCCCGTCGACCTTCGTTTGCGGGACAAGGCGGGACATGCATACGATGGCGCTCAGACCCTTCGTCCGGGCGGCATAGGCAATGCCGCGTCCGTGGTTGCCCGACGAGCTGCAGGTCACCCCGCGCACATCCGGCCCCAGATGCGCCACCGCGTTCAGCGCGCCCCGCAGCTTGAAGGCGCCGATCGGCTGGGCGAGTTCCAGTTTCAGCAGGACCTCATGGCCGAAGCGCGTACTGAGATACGGTGAAGGGACCAGCGGCGTGTTGTCCGCGATCCCGGCAATGGCCTGGCGCGCAGCGAAGACCTGATCGAGCGTGAGGGACACCTTATGCTCCAAGATGGCGTCGCGGGGTAGCTGTCATCGGGGTGGTGGGGCCAGCGATGATCGCATTGCGATGTTGGTCTCGAACGCGACGCTCTGCAGGGGTTCATCCCGCATGCAGCGCCCGAGGATCTGACTGGCTGCGGCCTGGCCCATACGTCGGTGGGGGACATGAACCGTGGTGAGAGGTGGGCTCAGAACTTCAGCCAGATCGATATCGTCGAAGCCCGTGATCGAGAGGTCGTCGGGAACCGTCAAGCCAAGCCCCCGTGCTGCGATCATGGCCCCTGCTGCAAGGACGTCGTTTCCGCATATCAGCGCCGTCAAACCGGTGTTGCGCCTGAGGAGCGCGCGCGCTGCCGCTGCACCGTCCTGAGGGTGGTAGGCGGCCTCGACAAGATTGGTCTCGTCCAGCGTGAGTCCCCGGCTCTCCAACGCTTCACGCACACCGGTGACCCGGTCCGCCGCGCGATCGTTTCCATGCGTGATGCCGGCCATCATTCCGATCTTCCGGTGGCCCATGTCCAGCACGCGCATCGCCATCTCACGGGCCGCGGTGCGGTTGTCGAACCCGACCAGGGGCCATTGCGATTGCGCGCGCCAGGCCCAGACCAAGACGAACGGCACGCCGCGGTGTTCCAACAACTGGTGGAGCGATGGAGCGCGCGCCTCGCCGATCAGGGCCAGCGCGTCGACACCGCGGCCCAGCAGGGCATGGATCTGCTCTTCTTCCCGCTGAGGGTCGTAGTTCGATGTCGCGACCAGAAGCGTATGGCCTGCGGTTGCCAGTTCCTCCTGCATCGCCTGGATGCCGCGCGCGAAGATGGCGTTGTCCATGGTCGGGATGACCGCGCCCACCGTCCCTGTCCGGTTCGAGGCCAACGCCCGCGCGCTGAAGTTCGGGGTGTACCCAAGCTCGTCGATCGCCGACTGGACCTGGGCGCGAGTGTCCTGCCGCACAAGCTCCGGCGAGTTCAGAACCCGGGATACCGTGGCGGTCGACACACCGGCCATCCGGGAGACATCCTGAAGTGTCGGCCTTGCTCTCATTCGTCCCCCTTGTGCGCCTCGAACGTATCGATCCGCTGAGCATGCGCAATCTGTAAGCGCTTGCATTCGCGTCCGTAAGATCTACGATCAGGGGCAATCAATGATTCGGTGTCGACGGCCAACCTGGGCTGGGCGATGACCGGGCACAGGGAAGGAAGGACCGGCCGTCACTTCGTGCCGGGGAACGGGGATCAGCGTTATTGATGAGAGCCTCGCTCTTGGGGGTAAGTGCTCGTGACGTGACAGCAGGACGGACTTGCATCTCGCTTGTCCAAGGGCTTGCAGCAGGCCGGAGCGGTCGGTTTCCGCCGAAGTCTGACGCGTCGGGAAGGTCGTCGTTGTGTGGTGTGCGTGACGGATCCGGAGAGGCAATTCAGAAGCGAGGCGCATCGTGAGCATCGACTACCTCAAGCAGGCCGCCAAGAAGTCCACTGACGATGCTGGCGACGTCCGCGCGACGGTTCAGGCAATCCTGGACGAGATCGAGGCAGGCGGTGACGACGCCGCGATGAAATACGCCGCGCAGTTCGACAAGTACGATGGGAACGTCGTGCTGACCGACGAGGAGATCCAGGCTGCCACGGCCCAGGTGTCCCAGAAGCTGAAGGACGACATCCGCTTCGCCCATGACAATGTCCGACGGTTTGCCGAGGCTCAGAAATCGACGATCCAGGATATCGAGGTCGAGCTTCATCCCGGCCTGATCGCGGGCCAGAAGGCAATCCCCTGCCAGGCGGCTGGCTGCTACGCCCCCGGGGGCCGGTACTCGCACATAGCTTCAGCGCTGATGACCGTGACCACGGCCAAAGTGGCGGGCTGCGGTCACATCACCGCCTGTTCTCCTCCCCGTCCGGGGATCGGAATCGCCCCGGCCATCGTCTACACAGCCGACCTCTGCGGTGCCGATTCGATCCTGGCCCTCGGTGGCGTACAGGGCGTGGCGGCGATGGCATTCGGGCTCTTCGGGTTGCCCAAGGCGGATATCCTGGTCGGCCCGGGCAACCAGTTCGTTGCCGAGGCGAAACGCATCCTCTTCGGCCGTGTCGGGATCGACATGTTCGCGGGGCCGACCGACAGCCTGATCCTGGCTGACGAGACGGCGGACGCCGAGATCGTGGCCGTCGATCTGGTGAGCCAGGCCGAGCATGGCTACAACTCGCCCGTCTGGCTCGCCACGACCTCGCGTGCATTGGCCGAGGCCGTGATGGCCCGCGTGCCCCAGTTGATCGCCGATCTGCCAGAGCTTAATGGCCAGAACGCGGAGGCCGCGTGGCGTGACTACGCCGAGGTGATCGTCTGCGACACGCGTGAGGAAGTTGCTGAGGTCTCGGACCGGATCGCACCGGAACACCTGACGGTGATGGCTGACGATCTCGATTGGTGGCTGGGCCGCCTGCAGTGCTATGGCTCGCTGTTTCTCGGCGAGGAGACGACGGTCTCCTACGGTGACAAGGCGTCGGGCACGAACCACGTACTGCCGACCTCCGGCGCCGCGCGCTACACGGGTGGGCTCAGCGTTCACAAGTTCATGAAGCTGGTCACGTGGCAGCGGATGACCCGCGAGGGCTCCAAACGCGTGGCAGAGGCGACGGCCCGGATCTCCCGCCTCGAGGGGATGGAAGGTCATGCCCGCGCGGCCGACGTGCGGCTTGCCAAGTACTTCCCGGGCGAGAATTTCGATCTCTCGGTGGCTGAATGACCGACCTCTTCTCCGTCGAAGGAAAGGTCGCCTGCGTCACGGGCGCAAGTTCTGGCCTCGGGCGCCATGCTGCGAACGTCCTGCTCAGCGCGGGGGCCAAAGTCGTCGGCGTCGCCCGTCGGCGCGAGGCGCTGCAGGAATGGCAAGCAGAGGCTGGTGATCGCGCGGCGTTCGTCCTGGTCGACATCACGGACCGTGATAGCCTCAGCTTGAACGCTGAAATCATCGCTGCGCAGTTCGGTCCACCCGACATCCTGATCCATGCGGCCGGGCTTAACACACGCGAGACCGCGGATGACGTGACCTCATATGGCTGGGATCAGACCATAGAGATCAATCTTTCCGCGCCGTTCTTCCTCAGCCAGTACTTGGTCCCGGCCATGAAGACGAAGAGCTGGGGGAGGATCATCAACTTCGCCTCACTTCAGACGACCCGAGCCTTCCCCGGCGGCATCGCCTATGGGGCGACCAAAGGTGGAGTGGGGCAACTGACCCGCGCGATGGCCGAGGCTTGGTCGAAGGACGGCATCATGGTCAACGCCATCGGGCCTGGGTTTTTCCCAACGGAACTCACCGCCGCCGTATTCGGCGACCCAGATCGGGCGGCCCGGAACGCGGCGCAGACTTGCGTGGGTAGAAACGGCGAAATGCAGGACATGGACGGCCCCCTGCTTTTCCTTGCGTCGGATGCATCCCGTTATGTAACGGGGCAGGTGCTGATGGTTGATGGGGGGTTCACCGCGAAGTGAAGGCGCTCGTCTATACCGGCCCCAAGTCGCTCGACTATCGCGAGACGGCTGATCCCGTGCCCGGCGACGAGGCGCTTGTCCGGATCGCCCATGTCGGCATCTGCGGCTCGGACATGCATGCCTGGGCAGGGCACGATGAACGGCGGCCCGCGCCGCTGATCCTGGGGCACGAGGCGGCAGGAACCGTGATCGAAGGTCACGGGACGGGATCGCGCGTCACGATCAACCCGCTCATCACCTGTGGCGTCTGCCGTGCCTGCCGTGAGGGGCGCGAGAACCTCTGCAGACGCCGCCAGATCGCCTCGATGCCGCCGCGCGAGGGCGCGTTTGCCGAGATGATCGCGATGCCTGCGGCCAACCTCGTGACCTTGCCAGACGACGTTCCAACCGAGAAGGCCGCCCTGGCAGAGCCGATCGCCTGCGGCTGGCATGCTGTCCGGTTGGCCCGGGCCGCGCTGCATCGTCCGCTGGAAGACGCCCGTTGCCTTGTGCTGGGCGGCGGCGCGATCGGCATGGGGGCAGCCTTGGTGCTGGCGGCCCATGGGGCTGGCAAGATCCACGTCGCCGAAATGCATCCTGGCCGCCGCGCGACGGTGCAAGAAGCCGGTGATTTCAACGCCTTCGACCCGACCGAGCGTGAGCAGCGCGACGTCGACCTCGTGATCGACGCCGTCGGTATCGACGCGACAAGGGCTGCGGCCTCCGCTGCCGTACGGCCCGGAGGCGTCATCGCCCATATTGGCCTTGGGGCAGGGACCGGTGGACTCGACATCCGCCGCTTCACGCTGCAGGAAATCACATTCTTCGGCACCTATACCTACACAAAAGCCGATTTCCGTGCGACGGCGGAGGCGATTTTTGCCGGTCGCCTGGGTACGCTTGACTGGCCCGACATCCGCCCGCTTTCAGATGGGGCGCGGGCCTTCGACGACATTGCGGCTGGCCAGGTGGCCGCGCCGAAGATCATCCTGACACCCTGAAACCCGATAGGGAGGAACCGTTGAGCAACATTCCCCAACTGCTGGTCCACAACGCCGAAGACAATGTCGGCGTCGTCGTGGTCGAGGGCCTGAAGGCCGGAACCGAAATGCTGTGCGTGGTGACGCACGACAATTCGGACTTCCGCCTCACTGCCAAGGCGGACATCCCCATCGGCCACAAGGTTGCGCTGAAGGACCTCGCCGAGGGCGACACGGTCTTCAAGTATGGCGAAGACATCGGGAAGATGGTGGGTTCGGCCGGTGTCGGCGAGCACGTCCATACCCACAACTGCAAAACCAAGAGGTGGTGAGATGGCGCTTGATGCAACGAATGTAACGGTCAACGCCTGGCGCCGCGAGAACGGGCGCGTCGGGGTGCGAAATCACGTCCTGATCCTACCGGTCGATGACATCTCCAATGCCGCCTGCGAGGCGGTGGCGAACAATGTCAAGGGGACCATGGCGATCCCGCATGCCTACGGGCGGTTGCAGTTCGGTGAAGATCTCGACTTGCACTTCCGTACCATCATCGGGACCGGCGCCAACCCCAACGTTGCCGCGGTCGTGGTGATCGGGATCGAGCCTGAGTGGACCAAGGTCATCGTCGACGGAATCGCCAAGACAGGCAAGCCGGTCGAGGGCTTCTCGATCGAGCAGAACGGGGACTTCGAGACCATCCGCAACGCCTCGTGGAAGGCCAAGGAGTTCGTCCACTGGGCGACGGAGTTACAGAAAGAACCCTGTTCTCTCAATGAGTTGTGGGTCTCGACCAAGTGCGGCGAGTCCGACACGACGACCGGGCTGAGCTCGTGCCCGACGGTCGGCAACATGTACGATAAGCTGATCCCGCAGGGTCTCTACGGCTGCTTCGGAGAGACCTCGGAGATCACCGGAGCCGAGCATATCTGCGAGAAGCGGGCCGCGACGCCAGAAGCCGGTGCTGCGTTCATGAAGATCTTCCAAGCCTATCAGGAGGAGGTGATCTTCGCGCACCAGACGGACGATCTCTCGGACAGCCAGCCGACCAAGGGCAACATCCTCGGCGGCCTCACGACGATCGAGGAGAAGGCGCTGGGGAACCTGGAAAAAATAGGTAAATCAGCAACTTACATCGACGCCATCGGCCCGGCGGAGTCCCCCGCCAAGGGTCCCGGCCTCTACTTCATGGACAGTTCCTCGGCCGCGGCCGAGTGCGTCACCCTGATGGCCGCCGGTGGCTATGTCATCCACACCTTCCCGACGGGGCAGGGCA
The DNA here is from genome assembly GCA_039033215.1 of Pseudomonadota bacterium. Lineage (GTDB taxonomy): Bacteria > Pseudomonadota > Alphaproteobacteria > Rhodobacterales > Rhodobacteraceae > Thermohalobaculum. The sequence continues at coordinate 18,442 of JBCCDA010000035.1, forward strand.
ATGTGGTCGGCAACCCCATCGTGCCCGTGATCAAAATCTCGGGCAATCCCAGGACCTTACGCACCATGTCCGAGCATATCGACGTGGACGTGACCGGCGTTCTGACCCGCGAGATGACCATCGACCAGGCAGGCGATGCGCTGATCGAGATGATCATTCGCACGGCCAACGGACGGTCGACGGCAGCGGAGGCCCTGGGCCACCGGGAGTTTTCGATGACCAAGCTCTATCGCAGCGCGTAGGGGCTTGGCGCCAGGATTGCGGCTGTATGACAAGCGTATGCTTTGCGTATGACAAACGTATGCCATTCGTGCGCGCAGTAGGTCGACTTGGGCAGCCGGGGGTCCCGGCTGCGACGACGGCTGCGACGGCGGCGGCGGTGCGACCGAAACTGGACTCAAAGATGGATCCAGATTGGTCGTTGCCATGCGGTGCTGTCGGCCGCCCCTATTTTGTCGTTGTGCAGGCGCGAAATGGCCGCCATTGATGAATGAAGTCGGAACGGGTCTCAGAACTCGAAACAGAACCAATGAACAGGAAGGACCAACAATGAAGACAGGTAAGATCGGCGCACTTCTCGCAGGTGCAGCACTCGCTTTCTCCGCCACCGGCGCCAAGGCGCTCGACGAGATCACCGTGGCCTACTTCCTGGAGTGGCCCATGCCCTTCCAGGCTGCCAAGGTGTCGGGCGCCTATGACGAAGCGCTGGGCATGAAGGTCAACTGGGTCAGCTTTGACACCGGGACTGCGATGTCGGCGGCCATGGCCTCGGGCGATGTGCAGATCGCCGTCAGCCAGGGCGTGCCGCCCTTCGTCGTTGCCACGTCTGCAGGTCAGGATCTGCAGATCATCGACGTGGCGGTGAGCTATGCCGACAACGACAACTGCGTCGTGGCGGAAGCGCTGGAGATCGACAAGGAAAACGCAGGCGAACTGGCCGGCAAGAAGGTCGGGGTCCCGCTGGGCACGGCGGCGCACTATGGCTTTCTCAAGCAGATGGGCCACTTCGGCGTCGACATCACCACGATGGATATCGTCAACATGGCGCCGCCCGATGGGGCTGCGGCGTTCGCACAAGGCCAACTTGACATGGTCTGCGGCTGGGGCGGCTCGCTGCGCCGCATGGTGGAGCACGGCAACGTGCTGCTGACCGGTGACGAGAAGACCGAGCTGGGCATCCTGGTCTTCGACGTGACCTCGGCACCTGCGGCCTTCGTCGCGGAGTACCCCGACGTCGTTGCGAGCTTCCTGGCGGTGACGGCCGAGGCCAATGAGACGTGGAACGCCGGCGGCGCAGACGCCGAGGCCATGCTGCCGATCATCGCCAACGATGCCGGCATGGACGTGGACGCGACCGCCGAGACGCTGGCGACCTTCGTCTTTCCGGGCGTCGACGATCAGCTCTCGGCTAAGTGGCTGGGCGGCAACGCGCAGGAGTTCATGAAGGGCGTCGCGGAGGTCTTCGTCGAGGCGGGTTCCATCGACAGCGCGCTCGAGAGCTACAAGGGCGCGGTGAACACCGGCCCGCTGTCGTCCGTCAAGTAAGACACAGGCGCGCGCGGCGTTAGCAATCGGCCCATCCCGCCCGGGGTGGGCCTTTCTTTTTTCCGAGGGGGACGGCGATGTCCGGATTGCTGATCGACGATATTTCCATGCGGTTCGAGCTGCCGAACGGCGGTTCGGTCCAGGCGCTGGACCATGTGACGCTGGACATTGCGGAGGGTCAGCTTCTCAGCGTCCTCGGCCCGTCCGGCTGCGGGAAGACCACGCTTCTCAACATTGTGGCGGGGTTCCTGGCGCCGACGTCGGGAGAGATCGTGCTGGGCGGCTCGCGCGTCGCGGGCCCGGGGCCTGAACGGGGCATGGTGTTTCAGCAGGGCGCGCTCTTCGAATGGATGAGCGTGCGCGAGAACGTGGGCTTCGGGCCGCGCATGAAGGGGATGGCGCAGGCGGAAAGTGCCGGCATTGTCGATCATCTGCTCGATGTCGTGGGGCTGCAGGACTTCAAGGAAAAGGCGATCTACGAGCTGTCGGGCGGGATGCAGCAGCGTGTGGCACTGGCTCGGTGCCTGGCCAACGACCCCGAGGTGATCCTGATGGATGAGCCGCTGGGGGCGCTGGACGCCCTGACGCGCGAGAAGATGCAGGGTCTGGTGCTCAAGCTCTGGAAGGAGACGGGCAAGACCATCATCCTGATCACGCACTCGGTCGAGGAGGCCCTTCTTCTGGGCGAGCGGCTGCTGGTCATGGCGCCGCGACCGGGGCGTATCCACAAGGAGTATCACCTGCCGTTTGCGGAAATGGGCGTCGATGCGGACCTGCGCGAGGTCAAGAAGCACCCGGAGTTCGGCGAGCGGCGTGAGGAGATACTCGGCATGATCTGGGACATGGAAGAAGAAATCATGGGCCGCAGCGAGGTGGCGTCATGATCTTCGGTCTCGCTTATCTTCTGCTCTTCGTCGCAGCATTCGCGGTGGTGGCTTTCATTCGCAGCCGCCTGAATGCGCGGCGTGACTTCACCTCGCTCAAGACGGTCACTTTCGGGGACGAAAGCGCTGTGCGGGCGGACAGGGTCGGATCGGTCCTGTCGGTCGTCGCGATCTTCCTGCTCTGGGGTGCGTTCACCGGCTCGTCGCTGGTGCCGCTGACGGTCCCGGGACCCTTCTCCGGTGAGACGCGGTTCACCTATGAGGTCGAAGGTCCGGACGGGGCCCGCGACAGCGCCGAGGTATTGGTGCGTGTCGGTCAACAAGACACGATGCCCGATGTGCCCGAGGTCGAGCCCGGCGATGGCCCGGCCCAGAACGATGCGGCCGCAGCGCGGGCCTGGGCCTCGACCCTGGTCCTGTTCGACCGCAACGATGAGTGGAAGCGCCGCGACGGGGCCAAGGTGGTCTCGGTCGATGGTCAGCCCGTCGGTATCGGCGACACCGTTTCCGTGGCCGATGGCGAGGTGACGATCACCGAGAAGGGCGCGATCAACTTCAAACCCGATCCCGGGCTGCAGATGCAACCGCTCTACCTGCCGTCGCCCGAGGCCACGGCCGAGCGGTTCGGCAAGCTCTGGACCGAGGGCTACAAGAACACGACCCTGGGCGAGCACATGTTCTGGTCGCTGTTCCGGGTGACCCTCGGCTTCCTGATCGGGGCAATGGTCGGCATCCCGCTTGGCTACGCGATGGGCCTGTCGGGCTGGGCACGGGGTTGGTTCGACCCCATCGTCGAGTTCATGCGCCCGGTGCCGCCGCTGGCCCTGATTCCGCTGGTGATCATCTGGTTCGGCATCAACGAGACCGGCAAGATCGTCCTCCTGTTCCTGGCTGCGCTTTGGATCATGGCGATCGCGGCACGGTCAGGCGTCGCCGGCGTCAAGATCTCGAAGATCCACGCGGCCTATTCACTGGGGGCGTCGAAGTGGCAGATCCTGCGCCACGTGATCGTGCCGAATTCGCTGCCCGACATCTTCACGGGTGCGCGGGTCGCGATGGGGGTCTGTTGGGGCACGGTCGTCGCCGCCGAACTGGTCGCCGCCAGCCAGGGTGTCGGCATGATGATCAACGATGCGTCGAGTTTTCAGCTCACGGACATTGTGATCATCGGCATCGTCATGATCGGCATCGTGGGCGCCTGCATCGAGCTTCTGGTCCGTGTGCTCGAGAGCTGGCTTGTTCCCTGGAAAGGGCGGGGCTGAGGTCCAGGCCTGGTGGCGTCTACCAGACCGTGTCGCCTCGTTCGACACGGTCGATCAACGCCTCGAGGCAGAAACCGAACCCGAAGCCGGATTCCTGCAAGATCGACATCGTGTCGCTCCTGCCGATGGTATCCGTGCCCTGCAATGCGTTCGCGGGCTGCTGAAGATCGTCCGACATGCATCAACCTCATGGTGGGTGTGTCGCGGCACTGATCTTCACGCCGCTTCTGAGAATTAACCTGAGAGATTTTGTCGGAAATGTCAATGGCCTCCTGCAGAGCGACCTTCGAGATTGGGTCACCGCAGCTTTCCCGAATGGTCGGGAGTAGGGCGCCTGCGTCTATTCCGCGGCCTGTAGCGTCGGCCGAGGCGCGGTCTCTGGCACGAAAACCAGGTCCTCGGCCTTTGCCTTCTTGAACCGCTGTTCCAGCTCGGCGTCGTCCAGCAGATCGCGGCGGTAGCTGCCCCGCGCGAGACCCTGGAGAACCTGTCGCCAGACGGCCCAACCGCCCGCGGTGACCCAGACCCGTGCCCCAAGAGCCGCGGGCGTGACCAGCAGCGTCAGCACCGTCGCCGTCCCCAGCCCAAAGACCACCGCCGTGGCAAGCTGTGTCCACCAGACCGCCGTCGGGGCGCCCTGGTTCAGGACTCCGTTGCCGAAGTCCAGCGATATGGCAAACATCATCGGGGTGAGCCCGGCCATCGTCGTAATTGTCGTCAGAAGCACCGGGCGGATGCGCGCCTCGGCCGTGCGCACGATCGCCTCCAGCGGCGCCATCCGCCGCGAGAACTCCTGGAACGTATCGATCAGCACGATGTTGTTATTCACGACAATACCCGCCAGCGCGACGATCCCGGTGCCGGTCATGATGATCGAGAACTTCTGGTCCATCAGCAGCATGCCAACCAGAACACCTGTCACCGACATGACCACGGCCGAGAGCACCAGGATCGCATTGTAGAGCGAATTGAACTGCGCCAGCAGGATCACGAACATAAGGCCGAGCGCCCCTGCAAAGGCCTTCGCGAGGAAGGCCATGCTTTCCTCCTGCTCCTCGCGGTCGCCGCCGAACTGCGCGTTGACCGAGGCGGGGAAGGGGTTTTCTTCGGCGATCCAGGCCTCAAGCTCGGTGAGGATCTCGACATCCGTCTTCGCGGCTCCGGGGGCCACATCCGCGCGGACGGCGAAGTAGCGCTCACCATCCCGGCGCTGGATCTCCGACAGCCGGGCGCCCGGCTCCCGTGTGATGAAGTTCGAGAGTGGCACGGCGCCCTGTGCAGTCGGGATCTTGAGGTTGTCGAGCGTGTCCAGTGTTCGGCTCTCGGCCGGGAACCGCACGCGGATCTCGACTTCCTCGTCGCTGTCGTCAGGACGGTAGGTGCCCAGAAGAGCCCCGCGCGTGACCAGCTGGACCATCGGCCCGACCGTCGCGACATCCGCCCCGAAGCGGCCAGCCTTGGCACGATCGACGTTGATCCGCCATTCGATGCCCGGCAGGGGCCTGCTGTCGTCGATGCTCACCAATCCTTGCGTCGTATCGAACTTCGCGCGGGCAATTCGCACGGCTTCGTTCAGATCCTCCCAGGAAGGCGACGAGAGTTCGAGCTGCACCGGTTTGCCCTGCTGAGGCCCCTCCTGTTGCTGTGCAAGTTCGGCGATGATGCCCGGCAGGCCGTCGATGGCCGCTTCGATCTCGGCCAGGATCTCGGCGCCGGGACGACGCTCGTTCCAGGGGGCGAGCTCGACCTGGATCTGGCCAACCGCGTCGGGTGGTCCCTGGTTCCCGCCCCGATTGACCAGACCGCCACCGCCGGCCGAGGCGAATATCGACTCGATCCCCTCGATCTTGGCGATCCGCGCCTCAACCGAGCGGACCATGACGTCGGTCTGGGTCAACGAAAGATTGCCCCGCGCGCGGACATAGACGATGGCGCGTTCGGGTTCGGTCTCGACGAAGAACTCGGTGCCGCTGCCGTAGGTCTGAAAGACGACGACGATGCTTGCCATGGCTCCGACGGCGATACCGATGGCCAGAAACGGCCCCAGTGGGTTCATCACGACGCGGGCGACGAGCTTGCCGAAGGCGCTGCGGCGGTAGGCTGTCGGCGGCTCGGGCGTCTGGGCCAGTTGCGGGATCACGCGCCCGACGGCGCGCCCCACACGGCCCGCGATGCCCCCAACGACTGGCAGGAAGATCAGGGCCACGATCAGCGAGGCCGACAGCACGAAAATCAGCGTGACTGGCAGCTGACCCATGAACTGGCCCGGCATGCCGGGCCAGAGCAGCATGGGCAGGAACGCGCACAGCGTCGTGGCCGTCGAGGCCACGATCGGCCAGAACATGCGCTTGGCGGCTTCGCCATAAGCCCGCATGGGCCCCTGGCCCGCCGCGATGCGCTTGTCGGCGTACTCGACCACGACGATGGCGCCGTCGACCAGCATGCCCACGGCGAGGATCAGCCCGAACATGACCATGTTGTTGACGGACATGCCCATGGTTTGCATCAGCGCGAAGCTGAGCAGGAACGAACACGGGATCGATATGCCCACCAGTAGCGCCGAGCGAAAGCCGAGTGTTGCGAGCACCACGATCATGACCAGAAGAATCGCTGTCATCACGGCGGATTCGAGCTGGCCGACCATGCCCTCGACCCGGACCGACTCGTCCATGGAGAAGTCAACCTGGACCGCCTGGCGCAGCGGCTCGGGCCATTTTGCGATCTCAGCGGCGACGATGGCGCGGGCACCCGCGACCGTCTCGATGATGTTCTCGCCCAGGCGTTTGGAGACCTGCAGCGAGATCGACCCCTGCCCATTGTAGCGCGCAGTGCCCTCGCGGTCCTCGAACGTCCGGCGGATCTGGGCGATGTCGCGCAACCGGACGACCCGGTCGCCGTTGATCTTGATGGGCAGCTCGACGACGTCGCGCGCGTCCTCGAAGGCGCCGGGGACGCTGACCGAGAACGCGGCTGTCTCGCTCTCGACCGTGCCAGCCGCCACGAGCTGGTTGTTGCGGTCCACGATCGCCAGAAGCTCGGCGGCGGTGACGCCGTAGCTTTCCATCTTCAGGGGGTCGATCAGAACCTCGAGCATCTCCTCGCGGTGGCCCGTCAACTCGGCCTCGAGCACGCGGGCATCCGCCTCGATCGCGCGCTGGAGATCCCGCGCGAGATCCAGAAGTGTGCGTTCCGGTACCTCCCCGGACAGCGAGACCACGAGGATCGGGAACTCCGAGAGATTGATCTCGCTGATCGTGGGTTCCTCGGCTTCCACCGGGAACTCGGCCTTGGCCTGGTCGACCTTGTCGCGGACCTCTGCCAGGGCCGCGTCCTTGTCCCATTCGAAGTCGAACTCCAGCAGGATGCCGGCGTGGTTTTCCGATGCGATCCCGGTCATCTGCTTGAGGTTTTCGAGCCCGCGAAGTTCCGTCTCCAGCGGTCTGACCAGCAGGCGTTCGGCATCGACAGCCGAGACGCCGGGCAGGGGCACAGAGACATAGAGAACGGGAATATCGATGTTCGGCGCGCCCTCCTTGGGGAGGCTCGAGTAGGCGACGACCCCGGCACCGATGAGAATGACCAGAAACGCCAGCACCATCCGGGCGCGTTCGGTGCACCAGCTGACGAGACCGGTCATTCGGCGGCTCCGGCGAGGACGCCCTCGACCAGGCTGCCGTCACGGACGAATTCCTGGCCGACCGTAATGATCCGGGCCGTGTCGGGCAGACCGCCGACCCAGATGCCGCCGCTGTCGTTCAGGAGCACCGTGACCGGGTAGAACCGAACGGTGCCATCTGCGTCCACGCGCACGCCCATGCGCCCGGCATCATCGAGGGTCAGGGCCGACTCGGGGATCAGATGCCCCCGTGCCGTGGGCAGTGCGATCGCAAGCTCCGCCGTCATGCCGTCGCGTAGTCGCCCGTCCGGATTGGCGAGCGTCACTTCCACGGCATACGTCCGCGTCTCCGGGTCCGCAACGCGGCCCAGGAAAGTGATCTCGCCTTGCGCCTGCATCCCGTTCACAAGCCGCGCCATCGCCGGTTGGCCGAGCGCAAGCTGGTCGACCTCGGCTTCGGAGACGAAGCCCTCCACGATGACCTGGCTCAGGTCGATCACGGTCGCGCACGGCTCGCCAAGGTTCAGGAAGGCGCCAAACTCGGCCGGATCGGTTTCGAGCACGCCGTCGAAAGGTGCAAGGATTTCAAGCTCTTTGATCTCCCAGCGCACCTTGTCAAGACGCGCCTGGGCGGCACGCAACGCGGCCCGACGGGTCTTGAGCGTGGTCTGCGCCGCAAACCCTTTTGTCGAGAGGGACTCGGCCGCTGCAGCCTCAGCCTCGGCTTCGGCCAGCCCGGCCTCGGCCTCGGCCAGTTCCGCCTCGGTGGTCGCGGGATCGATCCGACACAGAAGGTCCCCTTTCGCGACGCGGGCACCCCGTGGGCGGGGCTCGGAGATCACGCGACCTGTGGCCTGCGACGACACTTCGACAAGCCGGTTCGCCGCGGTGCGGCCCCTGAGGATCAGCACGTTCTGGGTCTCGCGCGCTTCGCTCTCGATGACCTGGACCGCGACGACCGGGATCTGTTCGGCAGTCGTCGGCTGGACCGAGGCAACGACGGGATCGCTGCTGACTTCGTGACGCAACACGAACCAGTAGACCACGCCCGCCAGAACCAGCAGTGCTGCGACCAGCGATGTCACCCTCATCTTATCTCTCCTCGGACCGTCCACCGATGGTCCAACGCGCCACCACCCCAATTCGGGCGATGACCAGAGGAAGATAAGTCATGATGGGATAGCATCAAAGCCCTGCGTAAACCTTAACTTACAAGGCTGGTTTGAGGTGGATGCAAAGCTGACGTTGGGTCAACTTCTCTGGCTGCTGGCGTCCTGCTGGAAGAGCAGGCGTCGTTCTTCGTCCGTCGGTGGCGCCTGGCGGCGCATGTCCTTGCCCAGGTCCACGGCACGCTGTGTCGCGGGGCGCTCTTTTACTCTTTTGCGCCAACTAGTTAGGCTTGGAAACGGGTCGAGCGACACACCCAGCGGCTTGGCGACCAGCACCCAGGGCCAGCAGATCATGTCGGCGATCGAATAGGCGTCCCCGACGATCCACTCGCGCCCGTGCAGGCGCTTATCTAGTACCGCGCACAGTCGCTCATACTCTCCCTTGTAGCGTTTGCGGCCGTAAGAGCGCTCGTCCTCCGGCGCGTAGTTCACGAAATGGCTGAGCTGACCAGCCATCGGACCCTGACCGCCGACCTGCCAGAACAGCCACTCCATCGTCTCCTTGCGCTCCAGCGGATCGGTCGACAAGAATTTCCCATATTTATCAGCGAGATACCACATGATCGCGCCGCTCTCGAAGACGCTGATCGGATCGCTTTCAACATCGTGGTCCACGATCGCGGGCATCCGGTTGTTCGGGCTGATCGCCAGGAACTCGGGCGAGAATTGGTCGCCTTTTCCGATGTTTACGGGGATCATCCGATAGTCGATCCCCAACTCCTCGAGCAGCATGGCGACCTTCCAGCCGTTCGGCGTCGGCCAGTAGTAGAAGTCGATCATCGGGGGCCCTCTTGCGCTGTCAAACAAGGTGTATTGCAGGCGTATGGCATCCGTATTGCTCGCGTATTGCAAGCGTATTGCAGCTGTATGTACACAAAGTCGACCTGTCAGCCCGAGTTGACAGGAGGTGCGTCCTGCGACACCGGACCGCGCGGTAGGAGAACGTTTAGGCAAATTGTCGATAGTCCCGGCCGAGACCACGACCCGGAGACGAAAGATGCCGAAACGTACCCCGGCCCAAAGCCAGCACCTCGACCACATGATGTCCACGCTGGAGGAGACCCAGCTCGACTTCGCCATCCTGCGCCGCACCCGAAACATCGTGCCCAAGGGCTGGCACGAGGTGGCCGACGAGACCCCCTGCGAGAGGCCCAAGAAGCCGATGACCATCCGGCTGGAGGCCGAGGTGCTGGATTGGTACCGCAATCTCGGGATGGGCTATCAGAACCGCATCAACGCCGTCCTCAAGGCCTACATGCACGCCATCATCTCGAAGCACCTGAGCGATGAGGGCAACGATATGGATATGTGGATGAACCTGCCGAAGCGCTGACACAGATTGCACTTTCGTCTGCCGCGGCGTGCGGGCACCCTAGCGATCTGCAGAATCTATGCGAACCGGAGCGCACATGCGGTCGGCGGGTCAAGACCTCTGTATCAACTGCGGCATGTGCTGTGACGGGTCGCTCTTCTGGGCCGTCCCCATCGATGCGGAAGATCCGGCGCCGGTCACGCGGGACGAAGACGGCCGTCTGCGCCAGCCCTGTGCCTGCTTCGACGGCGTCTGCACGATCTACGCGCAGCGCCCGGGCGCCTGCCGCACCTTCGACTGCCGCGTGCTCCAGATCGTGAAGGCCGGGCACAAGGACGCCAAGTGGGCACGCGCGCAGATCGCGGCGATGAAGAAATTGGTGGTGGCCCTGGAGGCGGCGTTGCCGGGCGATGCGCCATCGGTCTATCGCCGCGCGGCCGAGTACATTGCCCGCCACCAGGCCCAGTTCGACGACCCGGCGTTCCAGCGCGAGAACCGGGAGGTGCTGCGGCTGCTATCGGCCTACGAGCAGGCGCTGGCGCGATTTCATGTGGCGCGGGGATCCTGACACCTCTCTCCCCGGGCCCGGGGTCAGGTGATCCGATCTGGTGGTGAACCGACAGAGACCGCCGGGAGCCCTTGCAATGGTGATGGCACCTCCGGCTGCTCGGTCCCGTAGTCCGGCAGCACAGCAGCTACTCTGTTCGCGGCGGAGCTCGTGGCCCCAGTTGTGCATATGCGATGTGACGAGGCATTTGATCGGCGACCACCAGCGTAAGCAAGCTAGTTGCGGTTGAGGCCAGTATGAAGATCACGCGTGTCGAGCACTTCTTTCCAAAACGCCTCCCGACGAATGACGTCTATGTCGGACGTTTTAGGGTCGAGCATTTCGAGGAGTGCAAAACGGAACCCGGCTCGGCAGTAGTTCAGATCGTGCTCCCTGAGGAGATCCCGCATCCCGGCGTTACCGGCGTGACCGAGCCGGACGTACGTGCACCAGCGTGACCAGACACCGTCGGCACCATAGGCTGAGCCTACATAACGTCTTCCGCTTTTGTCGTCGGAGATCAAGTAAACGCCGTTTATGTTTTCGAGTGCGGTCGACCAGTCCAACCGAGCGTTGTCCACCAGTGTTTCGAGCTCGGAGAAAGTCAGGTGGAGACTGTCATAGCCGGGGAATGGACGCCCAGAAAACCGGTCGGGCAAGATCTCCGCTATGCGAAAGGCGTCATAGTGGTTCTCAAGATTGAGACGTGTGCCGCGTTTGCGATGGACCCGATGTAGCTTCAATCTGCCGAGCAAACATGCGAGTTCCTCTGTCTGTTCGACTGTGTATGACATGTTTGGCCGACCTGCCTGCAGTTTCTCCTTTAGACCAAGAACCCGCCAAACCCCGCCAAACATCCAGTAATCTTGTGCACCTTTCATTTGGGCAAGGCTGAAGATTTTCTTTCTATTGAAGTCATCTCGACCAGGGTGCCACTCCTGCCACGCCTGCCATTCTTCGAGGCTTCTGGCCATCACGTCCAGAGGCTCGTTGTCCCCGTTCCATCTGGCGAAGTGGACCTTGTATTCACGGGTGTTCTCGGGTCGCCAGAGCGCTGAGAGTGGTAGATCGTTCATGGGGTGTTTCTCAGCCCTTCCGACATCACGCCGCCGGGCGGATGGCCGCGCCGGTTTCCATCAGCGTGTCGATCTCCGAGGGGGTGAGCCCCGCCTCGGCAAGAACCTCGGCCGTGTGTTGGCCGAGCGCCGGGGCAGGGACGGGTTCCGGCAATACGGTGCCCTCAAACCGGGCCGGCGCGCGGGTCTGGCGCAGGAGGCCGGCCTCGGGGTGCTCGGTCTCGACGATCAGCGCGTTGGCGGCGATCTGGGGGTGGCGGATCATCTCGCGCCGGGTGAGCACGGGGGCGCAGGGCACGTCGAACTCCTCGAGGATCGCGATCCACTCGGCGGTGGTCTTCTCGCGCAGCGCCTCCTGCGTGAGCTCCAGCCGCGCGGGCTTGTGGTCCTCGAGCCCGGCGGAGTCCAGGAACCGTGGGTCGGTCTTCCATTCGGGCCGCCCCACCGCATCGGCCAGCTTGTGCCAGTCGACCAGCCGGAAGGCGGCGACGGACATATGGCCATCGGCGGTCTCGTAGATCAGGTCGATGAAGCTCTGCGCGGTCTCGGCCTCGAGCTCATCGCCGACGAACGTGTGTCCGCCCATGTCCGACGACCATAGGAAGTGGACGACCGTGTCGAGCATCGAGAGCGTGATGTGCTGGCCGCCCGCGCCACGTTCACGGGCAAAGAGGGCCGCGGTGACCGCCTGGGCCACGGTAAAGCCGGTCAGCTTGTCGGGCAGGATCGTGCGGATCAACGCGGGGCGGTGCTGGTCCGAGAGGGCCTGGACGGTAGTCAGCCCCGAGAGCGACTGGATCAGCGGGTCGAAGACGGGTTTGTGGGCATAGGGCCCCTCGAAGCCGAAACCGGCGATGGAGGCGTAGATGATGTCTTCGCGCGCGGCCTTCGCGGCCTCGTAGCCGATGCCCAGCCGGTCGGCGACGCCCGGGCGGAAGTTCTGCATGACAACGTCCGCGCCCGCGAAGAGCTTCAGCAGGGCATCCCGCGCTCCGTCCTTCTTGAGGTCCAGCACGACCGAGCGCTTGGAGCGGTTGTTGTTCAGAAAGCTTGCCGACCAGCCATCCCGCTGGGTCGCGGCACGCCGGGTGCTGTCACCCAAGGGAGCCTCGACCTTGATCACATCGGCGCCTTGGTCAGCGAGCATCATCGCGCCCAGGGGTCCCGAGATCATGCCGGTGAGGTCGATGATGCGCACGCCGCTCAGAGGTCCCGCCATGGTCCGTCTCCCGTTGATGCCTTGGCAGAACCTAGGCGGCTACGGCCCGGTCGCCAAGAGCGGGAAGCGCCCAGGCCCCGAAGGCGCCGAAAATCCTTTCGCTTGACCCGGCCCGGCGATAGGTTGCGCCCGCATAGCGATCAGGAGCGGCATGTGAGCGATACGGACAGCTTTATCCAGGAAGTCACCGAGGAGGTCCGCAAGGACCGGATGTACTCGCTGTGGAAGAAGTGGGGTCCGGTGGTCATTGGCGCGATCGTGGTGATCGTGGGGGGCGCTGCCTACTGGTCCTGGCAGGAAAGCCAGGTCCGCGCGGCGGCCGAGGCGCGGGGAGGTACGTTCATCGCCGCCGATCCCGGGGATGTCTCGCAGATGACCGCCCTGCCTGAGCGCATTGACGGCCCGGCGTCGCTGATTGCACGGTTGACCGCCGCGGCGGCCTTGGTGGCGGACGGGCAGGCGGCGGAGGCACGGGCGGCCTATCAGTCGATCGCCGCGGAACCGGGGACGCCGCCGGAATATGCTGACCTCGCTGTCCTTCAAGCAGCGCGGCTTGCCGAAGGGGACGCGGGCGCCGCGCGCCAATCGCTCGCGCCTCTGATCGAGCCCGGGCGGCCCTACCGTGTGCTGGCGCTGGAGTTGCGGGCAGCCCTTGCCATGGAGGCCGGGGACACCGCCGCTGCGCACCAGGACCTGCGCACCATCGTCGCCGACCCGGCTGCTTCGGCATCGGCCCGCCAGCGGGCTCAGATCTACCTTCAGGTCACGGGTGGCGCACCTGCGGAAGCCGACGGCTGAGCGCGGGCAATGAAGATCCCGCTTTCAGGCGGGGCGGGCCGAGAGGTCGGCAAAGAGGGGAAAATCTCCATGGCGTGGACATCTGAGCTTCGTCTGATCGGTGGTGCCATGGCGATGGCCGGGCTTCTGGCCGGCTGTGGGATCTTCGATGACGAGGATCGCCTCGAGGGTGAGCGCGTGCCGATCCGTGACCCCTCGGTTGGTGGTTCTGTCTTTACCGGACAGGTGCCTCCGATCCCACCGGCCCAGACCAATGCGGCCTGGACGCAGACCAACGGGTTCCCGTCTCATGCGGCGGGACATCTGCAGGGGCCATCGACGCTGACGCCGGCGTGGCGCGCGGACGCGGGGTCGGGTGGCAACGATGGCATCACTTCGGCCCCCGTGATCGCCGGTGGCTCGGTCTTTACGCTGGATGCCTCGGCTCAGGTGACGTCCTTCGATGCGGGTACGGGATCGCGGCTCTGGCGCACCGATCTCACGCCCGAGGGCGAGGACGGAGAGGATGGCTTCGGTGGCGGGTTGGCGCTCGATGGTGGGGCGCTCTTTGCAACGACAGGGTTTGGCGAGATCGTGGCGCTTGAACCCGGCACCGGTGAAGAGCGCTGGCGGTACCGTGCGGGCGCACCCTTCCGCGCGGCACCGGCAGCCGCTGCTGGTCTGATCGTTGCGGTGACCAGGGACAATCGCGCCGTCGCGGTTTCGGCTTCAACCGGAGAGCTGGTCTGGCGCCTCGACGGAATATCGTCCGATGCCGGTCTGCTGGGTGGTGCCAGTCCGGCAATTTCCGGCCGGCTTGCGGTGCTGCCCTTTGCCTCCGGCGAGATCATCGGTGTCGATGTCCGCTCGGGCCGCCGGGTTTGGAGCGCGGTTCTCGGCGGTGCGCGGCGCGGACTGGCGCGGTCTGCGATCTCGGACGTCACGGGCGATCCGGTTATCATCGGGCGCGCTGTGGTCGCAGCCAACCAGGCGGGCCGCATGGTCGCCATCGACGGGCAGTCGGGGCAGCGGGGCTGGACCCGGTCAGTCGGCTCGACGGGTCCGATCTGGGCGGACGGCAGATCGCTCTTCCTGACCGGCGATGACGGATCGCTGATGCGCCTGGCGCTCAACGGCGGGCAGACGATCTGGCAAGTCGACCTTCCGGCCTTCGAGGACGAGGAGGACCGCCAGGACCCGATCGCCTATTCCGGCCCCGTGTTGGTAGGCGGGCGGCTGCTGGTCACTGACACGCTGGGCAACCTCATGGCTTTCGACCCGATGTCGGGTGCCGAACTTGAGCGCATCAGCTTGTCCGATGGTAGCACGACCGGGGCCGCTGTTGCGGGTGGCACCGTCTTCGTGCTGAGCAACGATGGAACCCTGCAGGCGTTCCGCTGACGGCTCAGCCCTGACGCCGCATGAGATCCGGGCGGTTGACCAGCAGGACACCGACGGCGGTCAGCGCGAGGCCGGCGATCTCGGGCCAACCCATGACCTCGCCGAAGAGGCCCCAGGCCATCAGCGCTGTCACCGGAGGGACCAGGAAGAAGAGGCTGGCGACGTTCGAAGCAGCCCCTCTGCGGATCAGCACGTAGAAGAGTGTCACCGCTCCGAACGAGAGCACGAAGATCGACCAGGTCATGGCGACGATCAGGGGCGGCGCCCACTCCACCACACGTTCCTCGAAGACCAGCGCGGCGGCGCCGCAGGCGAGTGCGGCCGCCGCGAACTGTACCGCGAACGCGGCGCGCTGGGGCGTGTCCTGCGAGAGGCGCTTTTGCAGGATGGTGCCAAGTGCCGCGCCTGCCAGCCCCGCGAAGCAGAAGGCCATGCCCCCTGGGTCGCCGATCCCGGCGGCCAGCTTGCGTGAGATCACGACGACAACGCCGACGATGCCAAGCAGCATCCCCAGCCACTGCATGTTGACCATGCGCTCGCCGAGCAGGACGTAGGCCAGGAGAGCCATGGCGATGGGCTGGAGGCCGACCACCAGCGAGGACATGCCCGCCTCGACACCCTGGTCAATGGCAACGAAGACACCGCCGAGGTAGAGAAAGTGCACCAGCACACCGATGAGTGCCTGTTCGCCCCATTGTCGGGCGTTGAGCATCCGCGCGCCACTGAGCCAGACCCAAAGCCCCATGAGCACCGCCACCGTACCGAAGCGGATGGCCAGAAAGGTCATCGGTTCGGCATGCGGCAGTCCAAGCCTTGCGCCGATGAAGCCAGTGGCCCAGAGCACCACGAAGAGCGGCGCGACGAGAGATTGGGTCGTCATGGGCCCCCGATGTAACCCCCGGCCAGGCTGGGTTGCGGCATTATGACAGAGCGCTTACAAGCGCCAACCGAAGCGAGCAAACTAAATCCTGTCTCGTAAGTATATGCGGATGGAGCAAACAGCACCGTGACCGAAGTGCTTGATGAAATTGGGGAAGACAACTCGCTCCTGATCCTGGACGACGATGCGCCGTTCCGGAACAGGCTGTCGCGCGCGATGGAGAAGCGAGGGTTCGACCCGGTGATGGCGGAGACCGTGACCGAGGGTCTGGATCATTGTCGACGTAAACCCGCAGCCTATGCCGTGGTTGATTTGCGGCTGGAAGACGGCAATGGCCTGGACGTTGTCGAGGCGTTGCGCGAGGCGCGGCCCGACAGCCGGGTGATCGTGCTGACGGGCTACGGCGCGATCGCGACGGCTGTGGCCGCAGTGAAGATCGGTGCGGTGGACTATTTGTCGAAACCGGCCGATGCCAACGATATCGAGAAGGCGCTGCTGACACCCAGGGGGGAGAAGCCGCCCCCGCCCGAGAACCCGATGTCCGCGGACCGGGTGCGTTGGGAGCACATCCAGCGGGTGTTCGAGCTTTGCGACCGCAACGTCTCGGAGACCGCGCGGCGACTGAACATGCACCGCCGCACCCTGCAGCGTATCCTGGCAAAACGCAGTCCGCGCTGACGCGCGGACCCGTTGCCGCGGGTCGACGTTGCGCGGCAGGCCAGGTTGTGTGCCCGCGGCGCGTCGACGTTGGCGCTGGTGTCAACGCTGCGGGGCGAGGCTCGGTGATCTGACCGCTACGATGTGAATGGCTTGTGGCGGCGTTTGCCGGTGGGCATGCCGCTGGCGGCGTCACGTGGTGACATGACCGCGTCCATCATCCCGGCTTGCGCCGCCTCGAGCCAGCCGTTCATCTGGAGCCCGGTTCCGGCGGAGAGGGTGAGATCACCGTCGAGATCATCGTCGCTCAGATCGCAGGGCGTCTTGTTCTTCATTGTCATGCCGTATCCTCCTTTGACGGGGACAGGATACCGAGGCCGCAGACGGGCGGTCTGTAACAGATGATTCGCGATCGGCGAGATGGATCAGCCTTTTGCGAGTTCCCGCCCGCGGTCGCGCGCGGCAGCCACGGTCCGGGTCATGAGATCCGTCAGTCGGTCCTCGCCCATCAGGACCGAAAGGCCCGCCGCGGTGGTGCCGCCGGGGCTTGTCACCTGTTCGCGGAGCGCACCAGGCGGATCCGTGGCCTCGGCGGCGAGGCGTCCGGCGCCCATCACCGTCTGCATGGCCATCTTCGCGGCGAGCGGCGCCGGCAGGCCGACCGCGACGCCTGCCGACGTCATCGCCTCGATCATATGAAAGACATATGCGGGACCAGATCCGGACAAGGCGGTAACGGCGTCCATCAGATCCTCGTCGTCGATCCAGTCGACCACGCCCGAGGTGGCGAGGAGGTGCGTCGTCAGATCGCGCGCAGCCCCCCCGGTCTGGGCGTTCGCGCAGCAGACGAACATGCCCGCGCCGATGGCGGCGGGGGTGTTCGGCATCGCCCGGATGATCGGGGTGGCCCCCGGCAGCATCGCGGCCAACGTCGCGATCGTGGTGCCCGCCGCGACGGAGACGAAGGTGGTCGCGCCGCCGGCGAGCCCCGCATAGGCGGGGACGACCTGCGCCATGACCTGCGGTTTGACGGCCAGCACCGTGAGCGCCGGGGTGAGCCCGGCCGGGAGCGCCTCGGCCGATTCGACAGCGGTGGCACCCGCTGCCGCTGCTCGGCTGCGCAGCGCCTCGGCCGGCTCAACCACATGCACGTCCAGCGCCGGATCGGCGCCCAGCCAGCCCTTCATCATGGCGTATCCCATGTTCCCGCAGCCCACGAGCAGCACCGTCGTCATGGTCGTTCCCCCTCCCTGAGGTCGTCGCGCATGGCGAAATCGGGCCAGTCGCAGTCCTTGCCGTCCAATACCTTCGGCACGGCGGGCCAGTCGATCGCGAAGGTCGGATCGTCCCAGCGCACGCCGTCGCCGTGGCCCGGCACGTACATCCGCCCCATGTGGTAGAGCACCTCGGTCTCCGGCTCCAGCGTGAGGAACCCATGCGCGACACCCTCCGGCAGGAAGAGCGCGTTCATCGCGTTTGCGGTCAGTTCTTCCGCGATCCAGCGGCCCTGGGTGGGACCGGGGCGTAGATCCAGCACGACATCCCAGGCCCGCCCGCGCGTGACTCGCACCAGCTTGGCCTCTGCATGGGGCGGCTTCTGGAAGTGCATGCCGCGTAGTGTGTAACGCTCGAAGTTGGTCGAGAGGTTCACTTGCACGGGCGCGAAGTCGATCCCGGCAGCGGCGAACTCCTCGGGGCAGTAGAGCCGCGCGAATCGGCCCCGGTC
>JBCCDA010000036.1:0-36479 GCA_039033215.1 Pseudomonadota bacterium
CGAGGGTGCCATGACCCGGTTCGCCTGGCAGACGGATGAGGGCTGGCAGACCCCGCCCATGGCCTCGAAACTGGTGGGTGCCAGGATTAGGGCGGGCCAGCGCCTGCGGTTGGAGACCCCCGGTGGTGGCGGCTACGGGCCGCCCGGGGACCGGGCCGCAGATGCGATCGCCCGCGACCGAGCCCTGGAGTTCACCACGGAAGGTGCGATTGCGCATCCCTATGCCACGCGGCCCGAGGACCACGCATGACCCGGTATCTGATTGGCGTCGACGTGGGCGGTACCTTCACGGATGTCTTCCTCCTGGATCGCGAGACGGGGCTGGTGGCGACGGCCAAGACGCCTTCGACGCTCGAAGATCAATCCAAGGGCTTCGTGGCGGGGATTGCCGAACTGGTCCCGGATTTTGCCGATATCGCGACCGTCGTGCACGGGACGACCACCGGCACCAACGCCCTGCTGGAACGCAAGGGTGCGAAAACCGGGATCATCACGACCGAAGGCTTTCGCGACGTGCTGGAAATGCGCCGCCGGGACCGCCCCACGACATGGGGCCTCTGGGGTCAGTTCACGCCGGTGGTTCCGCGCGATCTGCGCCGCGAGGTGCCAGAGCGGACCCTGGCGGACGGCACGCTGCACACGCCCGTGGACCTTGATGCCGTGCGCGCCCAGGCCCGGGACCTGCTGGACGCGGGCTGCCAGTCCGTCGCGGTCTTCTTCATCAACGGCTATGCGAACGCCGAGAACGAGGCGAAGGCGGCCGAGGCTGTCCGCGCCCTCTGGCCCACACCCCATGTCACGGCGGCGGCCGAGATCCTGCCGGAGATCCGCGAGTTCGAGCGTCTCTCGACCGCCACGCTGAATGCCTACCTCCAACCGGTCGTGTCCTCGTACTTCGACCGGCTGGATACCGCGCTGACCGACCGCGGCGCCCAGGGCGACCTGCTGATCGTGCAATCAAACGGCGGGGTGATGACCGTCGACATGGCCAAGGCGCAACCGGTGCGCACGGCGCTCTCCGGCCCGGCCGCCGGGGTGATGGCCGCGCGCGCGATCGCCGAGGCCGCCGGTTTCGCGGATGTCATCACCTGCGACATGGGCGGGACCAGCTTCGACGTCTCGCTTATCGCTCGCGGGGAAGCGGCTCTCGCCGCGCAATCCGCCGTCGACTTCGGCATGGTGGTTCGCCTGCCAATGATCGAGATCACGACGATCGGGGCAGGGGGCGGATCCATCGCGCATGTGGACGCGGGCGGCATCCTGCAGGTCGGCCCGGAAAGCGCGGGCTCGGACCCGGGGCCGGTCTGTTACGGTCAGGGCAACACCCGCCCCACGGTGACGGACGCCAACCTAGTGCTGGGGCGCATCAACCCCGACCGTCCCATCGGCGGCAAGCTGGATCGTCTGGACATCGACGCGGCGCGCGCGGCCATCACCGCCGAGATTGCGACGCCTCTGGGCCTCGACCCGGACGCCGCGGCCGAGGCGGTCCTGCGTGTCGCCAACGCCCGGATGGCAGGTGCGATCCGCCTGGTGTCGATCGAACGTGGCCATGACCCCGCGCGCTTCGCCGCTATGCCCTTCGGGGGTGGCGGCGCGCTCCACGCAGGTGCCCTCATGCGCGACGTGGGCCTTGGGCGCACCATCGTGCCGCGCTTCCCGGGCGTGACCTCGGCCTTGGGCTGTGTCGTCGCCGACATGCGCCACGACCGGGTGCAGACGGTCAACACGGCCCTCTCCGATCTCGACGCAGCCACGCTGGGTGATGAGATGAACGTGGCCACCGACACGCTGGCCGACCGGCTGGATCGCGCGGGCGTCGCCTTCGACCGGGTCGACCGTCTCGCCGAGCTTGACATGCTCTACGTGGGTCAGACCCATACGGTCGCCGTGCCCCTAAGCCTCGATGGCCCGCTGACCCCCGACCGCATCCAGATCGCCTTCGACCAGGCCTACCTCTCGGCCTACGGGCGTCTCCTGACCGGTGTCCCGACCCGGGTGATGAACTACCGTGTCTCGGTGATTGGCCGCCGACCGCGCTTCGACATGGGCGTGTTCGCGCCGACCGAGGGACAACCGGCGGAAGACTGCATCCGGGGCTACCGTCGTATCACCGCAGACGGGCAGGCGCACGAGGCCCCGGTCTACGACCGCCTTGCCATTGCGACCGGCGAGACCATCGGGGGTCCCGCGATCTTGGAGCAGGCCGACACGACCATCTTCATCGACCCGGGGCTGGTCGGCCGCGTCGATCCCCACGGCAACCTGATCATCGAGCGGGAGGATACATGATGGACCTCGCCCAGACCGACCTGTCGAAGACAGCCCTCCTGCTGGTGGACCTGCAGAACGATTTCATCCATCCCGACGGCGCCTATGCCCGCGCCGGTCAGAAATCCGACGCCATCGCAGCGCTGCCAGACCGGATCGCGCCGCTGGCCGACGCCATCCGCGCCAGGGGCGGCTGGATCGTCTCGACCCAGTTCACGCTGGTGCCGGGGAAGCAGGGCGTGCCGTTCATCTCGGATCACCTGGCCAAGCTGCGGCCTTTCCTGACCACGGGCGACTTCGCCCCGGGCGGCTGGGGAAACCGCATCGTGGATGAACTCCAGCCCGTGGACATCGCCATCGAGAAAGTCGCCTATTCCGCCTTCTACCAGTCGCGACTGGAATTCGCGCTGGGGCGCGCGGGTATCGACACGCTGATCGTCGGCGGGATCGTGACGAACGGCGGTGTCGCGTCGACCGTGCGCGACGCCCATGTGCGCGACTTCCACACGATCGTGCTCTCGGACGGTTGCGCCGCCTTCAGCCAGTCCGCCCACGATGCCGCCATTGCCTCCCTCGCGACGATCTCGCCGGTCATGACCGTGGCCGAGGCGCTGGCCGGGATCTCGGATGGCTGACGTCCGGCTGCTATCGATCGAGGGGGTCGCCTTCCCGGTCTCCGTCGGGGTGCTGATCATCGGTGCGGGGGCGGCGGGTATCACCGCGGCCCTGGCTGCTCACGACCGAGGGGCCGATGTGCTGGTGCTGGAACGGGACCCGGTGCCGCTTGGCTCGACGTCCATGTCGTCCGGCTTCGTACCTGCCGCCGGAACCCGGGCCCAGACCCACCAGGGGATCGAGGATGACGCCACCCGGTTTGCCGAGGATATCGGCAAGAAGGCAGGCGGACGGGCGGTCCCATCGCTGGTTGCGCTGGCAACCCGCGAGATCGCGCCGGCCGTGGATTGGCTCGAGCAAGCACATGGGCTCGAATGGGAGGTCCTCGACGGGTTTCTCTATCCTGGCCACTCGCGCCACCGGATGCATGCGGTGCCCGAGCGGACGGGGGCCGCATTGTTGGAGCGTCTTTTGTCCGCCGCCGCCGCCGCCGGGATCCCGATCGCCACGGGTGCCCGGGTCACGGCGCTTTATGCCGGTCCCGACGGGCAGGTCCGCGGGGCGGAGACGACGCGCACCGACGGGGCGACGGAGTTGATCGGCTGCGATGCCCTGATCCTTGCCTGCTGCGGCTATGGCGCGAACCGCGAGGTCGTGGCGCGGCACATCCCCCTGATGGCTGACGCGCCCTACTGGGGTCACCCCGGCAACACGGGCGATGCGTTGGTCTGGGGGCAGGGTCTGGGCGCCGCGGCCGCGTGCCTGTCCGGCGCGCAGGGCCATGGCTCGCTCGCGCACCCGCACGGCGCCCTGATCACCTGGGCGCTGATGATGGAAGGCGGCATCCAGGTGAACGCCGATGGGCGCCGGTTCTCGAACGAGCACCGGGGGTATTCGGAACAGGCCGTCGATGTTCTCTCGCAACCTGGCGCCGTCGCCTGGTGCATCTTCGATGCCCGCCTCAGGGAGATGGCCGATGGCTTTCCCGACTTCCGCGAGGCAGCCGCGGCGGGCGCTGTCCTTCAGGGCGATGCCGCTGCGCTGGCCCGGGCAACGGGCCTCCCCGCCGATGCCCTTGCCCAGACGCTGCAAGACACACAGGCCTTTGCCGATGGCCGGGACCAGGACCCCCATGGCCGCGACTTCACGACCAATCCCCCGCTTGGCATCGACCTCTTTGCCGTCCGAGTGACCGGCGCGCTCTTTCACACGCAGGGTGGCCTGATGATCGGCGACGACGCCCGCGTTCTCCACCAGAATGGCCAGGCTCTCCCCAACCTCTTTGCCGCCGGCGGGGCCGCATGCGGGGTCTCGGGTGATCGGCTGGACGGCTACCTGTCGGGCAACGGCCTCCTCAGCGCCATCGCCTTTGGGCGTGTGGCTGGGCGCGAGGCTGGGCGTGTGGCTGGGGTCCAGATCTCTCCCAATCTCCCGCACATATCGAATTAGCGAGAAATTAAGGAGAAATCCTCATCATGCATCTCATCGCAGCCCGCGCTGTGACGGACAGCCCCTCAGGCAGCGACGCGGTAGGGGCAACGAAAGAGACCCCCGAGATGACTGATCAAGACCCGGCGCACGACGCCGAGATGCACACTGCCGTTGAAACCCTCGTCACGCGGCTCGAGAAGGAACACGCTTGGGCGGTGGAACTGCGCCAGGACCTCGCCCATACCGACCGCGAGATCGGCAAGCTCCTCAGCGCCTGCGACAGCGCCATCCAAACGCTGCCTCAGGGCCAGAAACTCCCCTATCTGACGCGTTGCGCCTCGATCAGACTGGGCCCCGAGAAACCCGGCCGGCCCGTCGCGGACGCGCGCTACAAGGCGATCCTCGACTACCTCGCCCGCCGTCCCGACGAGGAGGTGAGGAACACCGACATCCGTCTCGCACTCCGCCGCCAGGGCCTGCCCGACGACAGCCAGTATGTCGCGAACCTGCTGAGCCGCTGGGCGGCCGAGGGTATGATCGCGCGCACGGGCTTCGGGCGCTACGTGGTAGACGGCCAGGACCGGAGGCTACGCCGCCTGCGCATGAAACCCGACCCCGATAGCCATAGGGCACAGGTTCGCGCCGAGATCGCGGAGGGCAGGGCAAAGGCCGAGGACCGCTTCGACGAGGCCGTTGAAGCGGAGAAAGCCCACCAGAAGGCCAGGGAACACGCCCGGCTTCGGCGCGAGAACTTCTATCGCCCCCCCGAGGAATGGGACCCCTCCAACGCCGACTATCAGGCACGCCAGGCCGCGGAGAAAAGGCAAGAGTAGCGGCTCGCATCAACCCATCATGCAGGACCTGTCACAAAAGGGCGCAGTTACACCCGATGCATTCGTCTTGTCATGTTCTGGCCATGGTGCCATTCAATAGGGAGATTAATTGAAGCCTTGTGCGAGGATAAAAGATGAGACGCCTATTTGCGGCAGCATTGATTTCAACCATTGCGCAATCGGCATTGGCCGATGACATCCAGGGGGAGATCGGCGTCTCTGGCGGCGGCTTGTTCCAGACAGGATCACCGAACCGCGCGGCAAGTGGCACCACAGTCCGCGTGATCAACCTCGGAGGCACCTTCTCCGTTCACCTGTCCGAGGACGTCGTCGTTCAGACTGACACCAACATCACACGGTTCGATACAAAGGTGAGAGGTGGCCAGATCGGCGCGCCGCTAGCAATCTCGGACACCACGTTTTCCTTCGATCTTCAAACAGGTTACGTCGGCGACCGCTTCGCGCTGGGACTGGTCGGGGGGCTCACCGGACTGTCCAGCGGCGAACGCTTGCGCGGTGGCGCCACGGGGGCTGTCTTCCTCGACCAGGTGACGATCCGCGGCGATGTCCTCTACCGAAATGCCTCGGGAGAGGCCACCAACGCCATCGGCGGAACGCTGGGGGTCGAATACTTCCTGATGCCGAACCTGATGCTCTCCGCAGATGGCGGTTACACCTACGTGAGATCGCCTGATCAGAACGTTTTCGATCTCGAGGCCGGGGACGGTATCTATCAGGCAGGCGCTTCCATCGACTACCGGTTCGAGGGCACGCCGCTGACCCTGGGCCTCTCCTACGGCTATATAACGACGGACTCGCCCCAGATCCGCGGCGATCTTCATATGGTTCTGGGCCGGGTGTCTGTCGCGTTTGGGTCGGAATCCCTGCAGGAGTATCGTCAGAACGGCGCACCGTTCGGCCGCCGCACACGCGTTTTGGACATTGTTCTCGACGGTTTGCTCTGAGGGCCTTGCCCCGGCGGTGTCGGATCGCGCAAAACCACAGACCGGTGCTGCGGCGGCGCTAAAACCTACCATCTAGGTAACGACGATTGACATGGAGCCCTTTTCTCGCGCGCTGATCGGATTCCACCCACCAGTCACAAGTAATCGCCTGGGCATGAGGGGATGGCGCCGTAACGAGGCTTTAGAGCAGGGTCTTCACCAATCTTGCTCCAGAGACCGCAGCCAGCGCCCTTGCACCTGACCCCGACATTCCAGCATCGCTTTACGTTACAGATGCCTTTAGCCAATGCACCAGCGTATCTGTCAGTTCGGATTAGGGTGGTGTTCAACCAGGCCTTGATGTTGCGTTCCTTTTGGATCGGATTGGGATTGTCAACGAACGTGATCACACGCATCCGATCAGCCTTTAGTGCCACATACAGCTCGCCTGGGCGGGTCCGTCCGGCTGAAGTCGCAAACGCTGACATCGAACAGAACGAGTATCCGGCGGGGGCATCGAACCATTGATAGCGATGAAATCCACTGTTCTTGACGCGTGGGCCTAGGCCGAATGCATCGGATACCCGCACGATGCCTTCACTTGTTCCAGGGGGAATTCCAACAGCGGCTTCTGCACCGCGCACAAGCTTGTTGCATGCTTCTTCTTCTAGGCACTGTCTAAACGCTACCCTTAAATCATTGAAGATGTTTGGACGCTCAACGTGCTCGACGTAGTTTGGAATGACTATGAACTCAGGGTTCTGTGACTTCGCGATGTTTGGAAACGCTAAAGCGAGTCCCGCAAAAAGCAGAAAGAATCCAGTCTTCATAAGCTCCTCCACCGACGGCAACTAAAAACTTTCTTTCTTAGACAGCGTGAATAATTTCTGAAGCAGCTTTAATCAAGTTTGATTGTACGAAGCACCCGGTTGTCGATCACCGCTGTAGACTTCGCACCGCCGCCACGGCACTCCCCTCCGCCTCTTGGACCCGACAGGCCGAGTATCTGAATTCGGGATCTTGCCGAAGGGGCCCAGCTGCGGGGTGCTTACGGCCTGTCGAAAAGCGCCTTGAATGCGCGCCAAGCGCCTCGCCGGGATCTGATTGACCACGCCGGGCGCCAAGCCAATTTCGTTGCAATCTCTGGGTCGTCGGACGCAGCGTTTGCCGAATCTGTCAGGCGTCGGGCCTGGCTATCCGGCATCGTGACGGGGCCGTCTTGGGCGGGCGGGTCACCCACCCCATGCGGCCTCATTCGGCGGCCACGGCGCTCCCCTCCGCCTTCTCCACCCGGCAGGCCGAGTACTTGAACTCGGGGATCTTGCCGAACGGGTCCAGTTGCGGGTTGGTCAGCGTGTTCGCAGCCGCCTCGACATAGGCGAAGGGCACAAAGACCATGTCCTCGGCGACGGCGCGGTCGGCGCGGGCCATGATCTCGATCGTGCCACGCCGGGTCGTGATGCGGATATGCTCGCCCGGGGCCACCCCCATTTTGCGCAGTGTTTTCGGATGCATGGAGGCGTTCGCTTCCGGTTCGGCCCAGTCCAGCACGGTCGCCCGGCGGGTCATCGATCCGGTATGCCAGTGCTCCAACTGCCGCCCCGTGGTCAGGATCATGGGGAACTGCGCATCCGGGGTCTCGGCCGGTGGGGTCACGCGGGCAGGGGTGAACTTGGCGCGGCCCGCCCGGCGGGGGAAGCCGTCGCCGAAGACCACGGACTGGCCCGGATCGTCGTTTGATTTGCAGGGATAGGTGACGGCGTTCTCGTTCTCGAGCCGCGACCAGGTGATGTGGTGAAGAGAACGCATGCTCATCTTCATCTCGTTGAAGACCATCCGAGGTGTGTCATAGTCCCAGTCCAGGCCCACCCGGTTTGCGAGGTCGACGATGATCTTCCAGTCCTCGCGCGCCTCACCAGGGGCGTCGAGCGCCTTGCGGCCCATCTGCACCTGACGGTTGGTGTTGGTCACCGTGCCGGTCTTCTCGGGCCAGGCCGAGGCAGGCAGGATGACATCGGCGAAGTTCGCGGTCTCGGTCAGGAAGATGTCCTGGACGACCAGATGGTCGAGATGGGCGAGCGCCTTGCGGGCGTGTTCGACATCGGGGTCCGACATCGCGGGGTTCTCACCCATGATGTACATCCCCTTGATCTCGCCACGGTAGATGGCGTCGATTATCTCGACAACGGTGAGGCCTGGTGTGGGGTCGATCTCGGCGCCGTCCCAGAGGTGCCTGAACATGTCGCGAACCGCGCCATCTGTTACCGACTGGTAGTTCGGCATAACATGCGGGATCAAACCCGCATCCGAGGCGCCCTGAACGTTGTTCTGCCCGCGCAGTGGGTGAAGCCCGGTGCCAGGACGACCGACGTGGCCGCACAACAGCGCCAGAGAAATGAGGCACCGTGAATTGTCGGTGCCGTGGATGTGTTGGCTGATCCCCATGCCCCAGAAGATCATGCCCGCCTTGCCGGCGGCGAACTTGCGGGCGACGCGGCGGAGCGTTTCGGAGTCTATGCCACAGAGCTCGGACATACGCTCGGGCGGGAAGGCCCGAATGTGCTCGCGGAACTCGAAGAAGCCTTCGGTGAAGCCTTCGACGTAATTGCGGTCATAGAGCTTTTCTTCGACGATGACGTTCATGATCGCGTTGAGCATCGCGACATCGGTCCCGGGACGGAACTGCAGCATCTCGGTGGCGTGGCGCTTGAGGCCCTGGCCGCGTGGATCCATCACGATCAACTCGCCACCGCGCTTGGCGAACTGCTTGAAGTAGGTGGCGGCGACTGGATGGTTTTCGGTCGGGTTGGCGCCGATGACGATCGCGATGTCGGAATTCTCGATCTCGTTGAAACCGGCGGTCACACCACCCGATCCCACATTCTCCATCAACGCAAAGACCGATGACGCGTGGCAGAGACGCGTGCAATGGTCGACGTTGTTGTGCCCGAACCCTTGCCGGATAAGCTTCTGGAACAGATAGGCTTCTTCGTTCGAGCACTTGGCTGACCCGAAGCCGGCCACCGATTTTCCACCCCAGTAGGAACGCAGGTCAACCAGCCCACGGGCAGCGATATCGAGTGCCTCGTCCCACTCGGCTTCGCGGAAATGGGTCCACGGGTTGGCCGGATCGACGTTCAAGCCCTTCTCCGGCGCATCCGAACGACGGACCAATGGTTTGGTCAGACGATGAGGGTGAGCGACATAGTCAAAGCCGAAGCGGCCCTTCACGCAGAGGCGGTTCTCGTTCGAGGGGCCCTCGATGCCATCGACCCAGGCGATGCGTTCTACCCCGTCGTCGTCCTTCTTGAGCTTGTAGGAAAGCTGGCAGCCCACACCGCAATAGGGGCAGACGGATTCCACCTCCCGGTCGAAGGCTTTCGAGTCACCTACCTGGTTCTCGTCGACAGCGGTCGCCTCCATCAGCGCGCCGGTTGGACAGGCTTGCACGCACTCGCCGCAGGCGACGCAGGTGCTGGCACCCATCGGATCGTTGAAGTCGAAGACGATCTGCGCATCGCGGCCGCGGCCCGACATGCCGATCACGTCATTGACCTGAACTTCGCGGCAGGCCCGGACGCAGAGGTTACAGTGAATGCAGGCGTCGAGATTGACCTTCATGGCGACGTGTGAATCGTCCAGAAGCGGCACGCGCTCCTTCTCGACCGTGGGAAAGCGGCTTTCAGTGACACCCTGGATTTCGGCCATGTCCCACAGATGAGAGGATTTGTCGTGCGCCTCTTCCTGAACGGGCTGGTCTGCCAGAAGCATTTCCATGACCAATTTGCGCGCCTTCTCGGGCCGGTCGCCCGCGGAGTTCACAACCATCCCCGCGCTGGGCTGGCGGATACAGGAAGCAGCGAGCGTGCGCTCGCCTTCGATCTCGACCATGCAGGCGCGGCAGTTGCCGTCCGATCGGTATCCCGGCGCGTCCTTGTGGCAGAGGTGCGGGATGAGAGTTCCCTGACGTTTCGCGACCTCCCAGATGGTCTCGCCCTCGTTTGCGATGACAGCTTCGCCATCGAGCGTGAATATGATTGGGTCAGCCACGGCGCGTCTCCCTAAAGGCGCTGGTTCTTGGTATACCAGCGTGCCCTTTCCAAGCTTGATTGGCAACAACCTATCCGCCCGCACGCTCGCGGGGCCAGCGAAACCGACAGAGCGGGATACGATCCCGTCAGCGGGGGGGCAGGGTGGCGTCGAGGAAGTCCAGAACCCGTTGGCGCGAGGCGTCACGGGCAGTGTCCTGACCGCCAAAGCCCACACCCCGAACCCCGCATTTTTCCAGAAACTCGCGGCGGCGGTCGAGCGTTTCAAGGCCGAGCTCGCCCTCCAACGTCACCGTGTTTCCGTCTGCGTCGACACGCAGGGTGCAGCCGGGCGATGTATCACGCACGGTGATCGCGCGCCCGATTTGAAAGTCCGGAGAGCGGGAGTCGAACCCGTGCCGGGCACCTTCATAAAGCTCCCATTCGATCGGTTGGCCAGTCGATTGCCACGCTTTGGCCTGACGCACGCACGGAGCCGGCGGAGTCCAGTCGTCCTCGGCACCAAGAAGATAGAGCGTGGGCGTAGCCAGGGTCTGGTCGTCGAGGTCCCATCCGCAGAACGGGTAGAAGGCAATCGAGAAAGCGAGTCTGCTCCCGTCGGGAGCGGCGAACCCGGCCAACCGGTCGACCGACGACAACGAAGCAGTGATTGCGCCTTTGGACCAGCCAATCACCCCGATGCGATCTCCGGAGATCCTCGGGTGCTCGGCAAGGATGCTCCGTGCGCCGAACACATCGGCCAACATGTCCTGCGCGGTCACACGTAGCTGATCCTCGACCGTGGACCCAATGTCGCGTGGACCGAAGTGATCCACCACCAAAGCCGCGTAGCCAGCGTCCGCCAGCGTCTCGGCCATCCTTCGCTGTCGGGCGCCGGGGCCACCTGACCCATGGCTAAGGATCGCAGCCCCGCGAACCATCCCCTCACCGGCGGGCAAGACGAGCCGCCCGGTGAGTTCGCGGATGGGGGCGTCCTTCATGCCGGCGAAATCGTAGGCATCGCGGCCCTCGAACGTCACGTCCACACCATCGGGGAGCGAGGACCCGCAACCCGCCAAGAGACCGGCAAGCAGGACTGCGATGTATCTCATCCAAAAAGCCTTGGCTTCAGTTTGAGGATCGTCTCGCCCATCTCGCGGCTGATCTTGTAGGCCGCGTCCAGCGCTTCAGCATGGGCCGCTTCTCCCGCCGCTACCGCAGCGTCGATGGCCGATGCCTGGACCAAACTTGCGACGAGCTGCGGGTTCTGGGCGGCATATCCCGGTCCGAACACTGCATCGATCTCAGCGACTGCCGAGCGCAGGTGGTGGGCGGCCGCGCGTGTTGCATCGGCTCTGCCAGGTGTGAGATCCGGCGTCTCCCGCTCTGCTGGCTCAACGCGAAGATCTGGCTTGTTCATCGGTCTCTCCCGAGGCGTTCCTGAGTGGGAGATAGGGCGCAGCCGCAACCGGGCGAGGGGCGGTTCAGCCGCCCGAAACTGTCGAAATGCCGGGTGGCGGTACGGGCACTGGCGCATCGGTTGGGGCCGCCGACTGCCTGGGTGTATCCAGCGCTCCCCCCGGGCGGTCATTGCCCGCCCCCAGCGCGGGTGCCACGTCGAAGGTGATCCGCACGAAACTGGTTCGGTCGTAGTAGAGTCCCTGCACGTTCAGGAACAACCGGTTACCGCGGGCCCAGAGGCGCGCTGGTGTCACCCGCAACGTCGTACGGGGATCTATTCGCGCCCGCGAAAGCTCGATGGGGGAGGACTTGTCAAAGACGAACACATAGGTGTTCTGATGCGCCCCGGCGAACCGGCCACTGCCTGCACGCTTGAAGTCGATCTCGATCCAGTTTGGCCCGATGTCAATCCAGGTGTTGACGAAGCGTCCGATAATGCCCGCCCGTATCGCGGCCCGTCCCTCGGGCGTGTCAAAGAGCTTCGATACCTGCGGGAACTCTACTCCGGGATTCCGAACCGTCGCGCTGCCGGGTACGCGGACCTTGAGGAGTTCGTCACCAGGGTTTCGTTGGTTCCAACCTTCGAGCCCAAAGCGCGAGCCGATCAGATCGGCGTTTTGGGCATGGGCAGCCTGCGTGGTGACCAAGGCAACAAACAGGACAAGGACGAAGGACCGCATGGCAGGCTCCCGGCAGGGGCGGGTTTTGATACCTTTAGCGTAGCGCGCCCTGATTTCCGGCGCCACCACTGGCGTGCTGGCTGCTCCTGTCTGCGAGATTCCCGAGCGATGCAAGTATCAGGCGGCGTCACGTTCCAGCTTGGCCATCTCTTCCGTCACAATGCGTTCGTGGTGTTCTTCCCCTGGGCGGGCCTTGGAGAGGTTGATCTCCGGTGCCATCGGGCCCTTGGTCCGCAGTCCCCGGAGGGCTAGCTTCAGCATCTTGAACGGGTTCGAGAACGCGATGTTGGCCGCCGTTGGCTCGTAACCGCAGTGCGCCATGCAATCTGCGCACTTTTCGTAGTTCCCGGTGCCGTAGAGATCCCAGTCGGTTGTCTCGATCAGCTCTTTGTAGGTCTTCGCATAGCCTTCGCCCAAAAGGTAACATGGCTTTTGCCATCCGAACACGTTGCGCGTGGGCATACCCCACGGCGTGCACATCATCTCCTGATTGCCCAGCAGGAAATCGAGGAACAGGGGCGAATGGGACAGGTCCCATTTCGAGCCGCGCTTCTTGCCGGTCTCAAAGACCTTGCGGAAGAACGACTTCGTGCGCTCTCGGTTCAGGAAGTGTTCCTGGTCCGGCGCTCGCTCGTAGGCAAAGCCTGGCGACAGCGTGATCCCGGTGCCAAGTGCGGTCGCGTAGTCCAGAAAATCCGCCAGCTCATCTGCCGGATAGCCGTCGAAAATCGTCGCGTTCACGTTGACCCGGAACCCCTTGTCCTGGGCGGCTTTGATGGCCTTTACGGCCCGATCGAACACACCTGTTTGATCAACGGCTTTGTCATGGTGGCCCTTCAATCCGTCGAGATGAACCGAGAAAAAGAGGTACGGTGACGGCTCGAACAGGTGCAACTTCTTTTCAAGGAGGAGTGCGTTGGTGCACAGCGAGATGTACTTCTTTCGCTCGACGAGGCCCTTGACGATCTCGGGCATTTCCTTGTGGATCAACGGCTCGCCGCCCGGGATCGCAACCATCGGCGCGCCGCATTCGTCTGCCGCATCCCAGCATTCCTGCGGTGTCAGGCGGCGGTTCAGAATGAGCTCCGGGTAATCGATCTTTCCGCAACCCGGGCAGGCCAGATTGCACTTGAAGAGAGGTTCCAGCATCAGGACGAGCGGATAGCGCTTGTTTCCAGCCAACTTCTGCTTCGCGATGTAGGCGGCAATGGCCATCTGCTGGCGGAAGGGGACACCCATTTTGCTCTCCTCGGTCCGTCGTTTTGTGCGGCGCGTCATGCGCTCTTATCAGGTGCCGGGGCATGGTCAAGCATGCCAGCCTTGATACCCTATCGAATTGATCGTCTTTAGGCGGGTCTGCGCGCTTAGAAGGAGCGAGATCGTATGTGCGCCAGCAGTTCCTCGGCGCCGCCTTTGTCGATAATCGCCTGGAACTCATCGCGTTTCAGCAGCAGGAACGATGTCCCGGCCACCATGATATCGATGACGCGCATCTCGCCATCCGTGTTCCGCAGCCGCCAGTCCACCGGCAGCGCAGCGCCGGACGATCGCTCGAAACGCGATGCGACGAGAATGTCGCGACGGACCTTACTGGCGTCACCAACGGTGGGCGCGCCGGTCATGCCGCGGTCGAAGCGGTCGCGGTAGAGATACGCAAGAAAGCCTGGAAGAAGCGCGCGGAACTGTTGGCGCTGGGCGTCGCTGAACGCCTCGGCGCGTTTCTGCAAAAGGAACCGCTCCCAGATGTCGAAGTCGAAGGCACGCTCGACGGCGCTGGTGAGCGCGGGGCCGGGATCCGGGTGGGAGAATGAGGCCCGGGCGCTGCTCAGCAATTCTTCCACGACGACCCGGGCGTCGATGCTGTCGTCGGCAAAGGCCGGGCCTGCTGCTGCAACGGCAGCTCCAAGTGCAACGAAGGCGCGACGGCTGAGCATACGGACCTCTTCCATAACCACTGGCGGATATAGCGCAGCAGCGCCCGTTTCCGTCGCGGTCATTGCGAATTCGTGAAGGGCGTTGCTTGGTTGCTACCCATGACGTGCATCCCGGCGGGCCCAACGGATCAATGTCGGTGTAAGGATAAGGACCGAGCCGACTGCGGCGGTCATGGCGATCGCCAGCAAGGCCCCCATGGACGCTGTTCCTTGGTGGTCACTCAGGGTCAGGGTCCCGAAGGCGGCCATGGTCGTCAGTGCCGAGAAGAAGACCGCACGGGGCGTTGATGTCGAAAAAACGGCGCCGGGCGCCCGACGCTCGCGCAGTGCAATGTGGATTCCACTGTCCACACCAATCCCGATCAGAAGGGGTAGAACAATGACGTTCGCGTAGTTGAACGGTATGTCCAGCAGGGAACTCGCCGCCGCAGTTAGGATACCCGCCACGATCAATGGCACCAGAATTGCGGCTGTATCGACTGCCCGCCGCGTTGCCACGAAGGCAAGGATCAACGTGGCGAGCGCAGCCAGAGCCGTCGCTTGCAGCATAGCGCCCCCAACACTCCGGCCCGCCGCTGCAAGTTGCGCTGGCCCGCCTGCGGCTCGGGGCTCTGCCGAGATCACCGCATCCGCGAACGCCGCGACCTCCTCAGTTGTTCGCAGCGCCTGTTCAGGCAGCACATCTACGCGGAACAACCCCGTATCACTAACGAACCTGCCACGTAGCATCGGTGGTAAGCTCTCGGCGGTCACATAGTCAGCATCCAGCATCGCCCCCAGCCGCGAAAGCATCAGCGGAAACGTCTCGAAGAGCGCATCGCGGACCGCCGTGTCCGCGGACAGTGTTCGGCCTGAGAGATAGGTTCGAAGGGCGCTGGACAACCGTTGCTCGGCAGGATTGCCTCCCTCTAGCCGTGCAGCCAGGGTGAGAAGCGGCGGCGCATCAGGTGCAGGCCCCAAGTCTGTGGCAGTGCCTTCGATGGCATGTTCGATCGACGGGGCGGCGAAATCGAGATACTCGAGCTTTGCGTTCTGCTCGCTTGGGATGAGATCGGTCAGCGTGATCGCCGCGCCGATACCCTTTGTCAGAACAAGGCGACCCGCGACAGTTTCGGCCTCCCCAAGGCTCGGCACGAGGACACTGGCCCGGTAAGGTGTTGTTGCCGGATCGGACGCGAGGATGTCGAACGCTTGGACCGAGCTGGCGTTTGGATCGCGCAGCCCCATCGGATCGGCGTCAAACTTGGCCTGAAGGGCAGGCAGCACCGCGACGGCTGCCACCACCAGCAAAGCGACTGCGAGGGCTGTCCCGTCGCGAGGTCGCCTGGCCGACGCGATCTCGGTTTGATTTGGCTCACCGGCCATCGACGGATGCAGCGCAATCAGTGCTGGAATGAAGGTTATCGCTACAGCGAAAGCAATCAGCACACCCAGACCGCCGATCGTTCCCAACTGGGCCATTCCCTGGAAGTCTGTCGTGACGAAGGCCATGAACGCCACCGCGGTCGTGATAGCGCTGAGCCCGAGGGCAAGGCCGCTCCGACGGCCAGTCAGATTGACGGCTGCGACCGCTTCCGTGCCAGTCGTGCGCATTTCACGGACATGCGCGAGGATGTGGATTGCGAAGTCGATCCCAAGCCCAACCATCAGGACCACAAACGCGACCGAGACGAGATTGAGTTGTCCGACGACCACCGCCGCAACCCCGGTCGTCAGAACCAGTGAGATCACCAGCGACCCGAAAGCCATTGCGGCCCGGCCCGTTGAACCCAGACCCACGCGCAAGATCACCGCCACCAGCAGAAGCGAGAGCGCGAGGGAGATCCCGATAGTGTCTAGGACACTTTGCATTTCTTCCGCGCGCAGTGCCGGTTCCCCGGTAACCGCTATTGTGACGCCAGCGCGAAGATGGAACGGCAAGGCATCAATCGCCTCGTTGATCTCCGCCAATGCGGGTTTGGCGGGACTGATCCGTTTTATGTCGAGGTGAGGTATGACGCTGATCACGCGTGCAACCGATCCGGTGGGCGCATCGTCGTCCATCACGGTGCTCCAACCGAACGGATGGCGCCCGCCAGCAAGGTGCGCTTCGAAAACGCGTGCAGCCTCGATGTACAACCTTTTCAGTGCGTCTGGCGCGATCTGGGCCCCTTCGGCGAGAGCTGCTGCTTCGTTGAGAGACCTCGCAAATCCCTCAAGCGTCTGCGTCTCGCGCAACCGTGCAACAAGGTTGGCCGACTTAGAGATCCGCGTGAACATCCCCTCGACAGCCTCGAGATCGCGGTACAGAAAGCCGTTCGTCGCGAAGAACGGGTCTACCGAGGTGGCGAACGTCTCGGCGATCCAGCCTTGGCCTGCGCCCAGCGCAGTTGTCAGCGCAGCCACGACAATGTCGGCTTCGTCGACGGATGGGGCTTTGACAACGATCAGTAGAGTGCGCTTGAGGTCAGGGAATGCATCATTCAGTGCCAGTGCCTGCCGTTGTGCGGGCAGGTTGGGCGAGAGCATCTTGGAGGAGTCGGGATCGACCCCCAGCCGCGTCATTGCCAGCAGCGACGCAATGATCAGAACGGCAAGAACCGCAAGAGCACTACGGGGTCTGTGCGCCGCCAATCCCATCCAGTACGCGACCGCCAGGTCGATGGGGCTTTCAGTCTTGATCCGCCCCGTTTCCGGCATGCGCGCCCCATTTCATTCTTTTCCGCCTTTCGGCTGGAAACGTGATCCCCAAGCCGATAGACTTTTTTCATCCCGGCGGTTTAAGGCCCCGGCATCGTATTTCTGACCGGGAGCATCTGATGATAGCGCGTGGTTTCGTCAAGGCTGCTGCTTTGCTAGTGCTGGGCGTGGTTGCGAGTGCATGTACGGCCACCGAGCCGAGGGACGGTCTCGCCGCAACCGATCCGTACGAGCCAACAAACCGTGTCATTCACGAGTTCAACGTGGAGTCGGATCGATACTTCTTGAGCCCGGTGGCGGAGGGATACGATCTCGTTACGCCTACGTTGTTCAAGCACATGATCGGCAATGGCCTTAGCCACCTGGATCTGACAAATGACTTTGCCAACTATGTGTTGCAGGGCGATGTGGACCGGGCGCTAGAAACATTTGGTCGATTTACCATCAACACGATCATCGGCGCGGCGGGGCTGCTCGACCCGGCGACAGAGTTCGGATTGCCCAAGGAGGACACCGACTTCGGGATCACGCTCGGCAAGTACGGAGTAGGGGAGGGTCCTTATCTCGTGTTGCCGTTCCTTGGACCGTCAACGCTGCGGGACACGGGCGGGTTTGTCGTGGATCGGGCATTCAGTCCCACGACGTACCTCGGGATTTTCGCGGACGGCAATGCCGCAATCGAGGTGTTCAACCCCGGTACTACCGTGATGGGGTTCGTCCATGCTCGGGATGCCAATCGTGATCTGATCGATGATGTGCTGTACAACAGTGTAGACAGCTACGTGACGATCCGATCGGGTTTTCTGCAACGTCGCCGCGCAAAAATCGCAGACGACGATGCCGCGCTCGATGCCCTGCCAGACATCTTCGACGAGCCCGCACTGCAACGATAGGTGCTGCAGGCACTCTTCGCGCCCGCGCGTTCAGGCCTCGCCCCAATGGGCGGGGCTTTCGTGTTGTCTCCAGCCAAATGAACAAAGCTCAAGCTATATTAGTAGACATATAATACGCATGCTCATAGTTTCCTGGCATGAGTATTCTGGATGCCGAGACGAATGCCGGGTTCCTGATCCACGACGTCTCTCGGATGTTGCGGGGTTGGTTCGACGAGCGGGCGCAAGCGATGGGCCTGACGCGGGCGCAGTGGCGGGTTTTGGTGCATTTGGCCGCCCGCGAGGGCATTAACCAAAAGGCGCTGGCCGAAATCCTCGAGCTGGATACGGTGACGCTAGGACGGCATGTCGATCGACTGGAACGAGACGGCTGGCTCGAACGTCGACCGGACCCGACCGACCGGCGCGCATGGCTGCTGCATCTCCTGCCTGCGGCACGACCGATACTCGACAAGATGGAAGCGCTGGCCGAACAGACGATGGAGCGCGCGCTTGCTGGCGTTCCCGTGGAGGAGCGTGCCCGCTTCATCAGGACGCTGACCGTGATGAAGCAGAACATGGCGTCATCCGACGAGGATCTCACCCGGCCGAACTCTACCGCAACAGGGACCGGTTAGGGTGCCCGTGTTGCAGCGGTTTTTCAGATGGACCTTGCGGTTTGTCCTGTTGCTGGGTGGACCTTTGGCAATCGCTCTTGCTGGCGGGTACTTCTACGTCAAGTCGGGTCGCTATGTGACGACCGAGAACGCTTATGTGAAGTCCGAGTTGATCATTGTGACTGCAGAGGTATCGGGGATCGTGTCCCATGTGGCCGTAGGCGACAATGCGCTTGTCGAACAGGGCGCGTTGTTGTTCCGCATAGATCCGGAGCGGTTCAAGGCGGAGCGTGATCTGCGTTCTGCCGAGCTCAGATCCGCCTACCAGGATGTTGCGGCACTCAAGGCGCGCTATCGGGCAAGGGTTGCTGAACTCGCCTCGGCAACACGCGACGCTGAGTTCATGTCCAAGGAACTCACCCGGTTCGAACAGCTCGCAGCAAACGGGACAATTGCCGAAACACGTATCGTTGAAATCCGGCGTGAAGCTACGGCCACGGCAACACGGTTGGACGTGATACGGGAGGAGATCGCGATTGTCCTCGCAACGCTTGGTGGGGACCCGGACATGGACCCTGAAACGCATCCCGATGTTCGCCGTGCAAAGGCGGAGCTGAACCGGGCCATGCTGGATCTGCGGTCCACTGCAGTGTACGCACCCACCCGCGCTATCGCTGCGAATCTGAACCTTCAGGCGGGCGAGTATGTCGAAGAAGGTGACGCGGTGATCAGCTTGATCACTGCGAACGATTTCTGGATTGAAGCGAACCTCAAGGAAACCGACCTTACGCATCTGAGCATAGGGCAACCAGTGACGCTGAGGGTGGATGCGTATCCGGACGTGGAGTGGACAGGGGTTGTCGAAAGCCTCTCGCCTGCGACCGGCGCCGAGTACGCGCTTCTGCCCCCGCAGAACGCGTCAGGCAACTGGGTCAAGGTTGTCCAGCGGATCCCGGTCCGGGTGGCCATTGATCCATTGGAGGGCGCACCGCCACTGCGCGCCGGCATGAGCGTTGCGGTCAGTATTGACACCGGCTTCGAGCGTCCACTGCCGAGCGTCCTGAGCGAAGCGCGCGCGTGGATCCTGCCAGAGCAGGCGAACTGACATGACTGCCGCAGCGGCGGCCCAGCCGCCTGCCGCCCCGTTGAGCACCTTCAACCAGGCGATGCTGCTGGCGACCGTTACCTTTGTCACAATGCTCTACGCGATGACCGTAACCATCGCGAACGTCGCGCTTCCGCAGATGCAGGGGTCTTTATCGTCCACGCCGGACCAGATCGCCTGGATTGTGACGTTCAACATAGTGGCGACGGCAGTTGTTACTCCAATGGCAGGTTGGCTTGCAGTGCGCTTTGGTCGACGGCGCCTCATGATTTGGGGTATCATCGGCTTCGGTGCGTCATCTGTCCTTTGCGGTCTCGCCACCTCCGTTCCCGAACTGGTTGTCTACCGGATCGGGCAGGGAGCCTTCGGTGCGCCGCTGGTCCCCCTTAGCCAAGCCATCGTGATCGAAACCTTCTCGGAACGGGTTCGGCCCAAAGTGATGTCGATCTGGGGGACAGGCGTGATCCTGGGTCCGATCATCGCTCCAGCCCTCGGTGGAATGTTGTCCGAGGCCTACAACTGGCGGTGGGTTTTCTTCATGCTGGTCCCGTTTACCGCTATCGCGCTGATCGGAGTGCTGGCGTTCATCAAACGTCGAGAGGGCTCCGAGACACCACCAAAGCTCGATTGGACAGGGTTCCTGGCTTTGGCGGCGACGATCACAGCCTTACAGCTCTTTTTGGACAGAGGGGAACGCGCTGGCTGGTTCCAAAGCTGGGAGATCCTGATCTACATTGGGATCTGCGCGTCGGCTGCCTGGATCTTCGTCGTGCGCAACGCGACGAGTCAGCAGCCGTTTTTGAACCCGGGGCTTCTGGCGGACCGAAACTTCATCGTTGGGTGTACTCTCATCTTTATCTTCGGGATGTTGAACTTCACCCCGATCACACTGCTCCCGACGTTGTTGCAGACGGTACAGGGGTATCCAGACTCAATCATCGGGCAGGTCCTGTCAGCGCGTGGCGCCGGTACCTTCCTGAGTTTTGCTGCAATGTTCGCTCTGGGGCGGCTTGACCCCAGGATCCCGCTCTTTGTCGGGTTCGTACTGCAGGCATGGTCAGGTTGGGTCATGATGGGGTTCGACGTGACGGTCAGCACGAACGACGTTCTTGTTGCGTCTTTCGTTCAGGGGATCGGCGTCGGGTTTTGCTGGATCCCGCTCTCGATCGTGACGTTCGCCACGCTCCCCAAACCGCTGGTTCCGGATGGAACTGCAATTTTTCACCTGATCCGCAACATGGGTAGTTCGATCTTCATATCTGTCTCGATCGCCATCGTGCTGCGACAGACGCGGATCAGCTATGCCGAACTCAGCCCTAACTTATCGCCCTTCAACGAGACGTTTCGGCTCCCCGGTGTGCCGATCGATCTCAATGACTTCACGGCCGAGGAGCTCGCCCGGATGAGCGCAGAGATTGGCCGGCAAGCGACGATGATCGGATATCTGGATGGCTTCGTTCTGTTCACTCTGACCGCAGCGCTGGCGGTGCCGCTGATTGCTTTGGTCCGCGTCAAACGCCCGGACTGAGCAGGGCGGTTGCTGGCGTCGGCGTGCGCACTATGTCGCACCAAACGGAGCCCCAGGACGGGGTGTACGCAGTTCCATAAGGAGATCGTCGATGCGCGCCATTCATTTTGCCAGTCTGGTGGCCCTGGTCGCCACGCCCTTCCTGACTGTTGCTCATGCCGACCCAACCGAGGACGCGATCGAAGCGCGGCGTGCCTACTTCGACCTCTTTGGTGCGAACATCGGTCCACTCGCGGCCATGGCAAAGGGCGAGCTCGAGTACGACGCCGAGCGTGCGATGCTTCATGCTCGAAACTTCGCCGCCATTGCCGCCTACGATCCAACCCCGCACTTCCTGGCGAACACGTCCAATGCCGATGTGCCGGGCAAAACGCGAGCGCTCCCGTCTATCTGGGAAGATCAGGCCGGGTTTGGCGAGAAGATCGTAGGCTTTCAGCAGGCCGTCGAAGGGCTGCAGGGCGCAGCTGGCGCCGGCCGGGCCGAACTGGGTGGGGCTGTTCAGAAGCTCGGCGCTACCTGCAAGGCGTGTCACGACGACTTCCGCGCTAAGGACTTCTGATACGTGAGTGGTCCCACGCGGCAACGGGTGTGGGATCCGGCGCTGCGGGTGTTCCACTGGACGCTCGCAGGGGCCGTGACAACGTCCTGGATTCTTGGCGAGTACGGGCCTGACATCATGACGTTGCACTTCTGGTGCGGCTATCTGATCATCGCGCTCGTCGTGTTCCGGCTGATATGGGGTATTTTCGGCCCTCAACCCGCCCGGTTTACGCAGTTCGTCAAAGGCCCGCGCGAGACGCTTGCCTACGTGCCGAGGTTTCTCTCGCGCAAGCCCAGCCATCTTCCCGGACACTCGCCTGTCGGAGCTATTGGGGTGCTGGCGCTGCTAGCGCTGATCGCCGCTCAGGTAACGACGGGGCTCCTGGCTGATCCCGAGGACTACATCAATACCGGCCCGCTAGCCCATCTGGTCGAACCTGCGACCAACCGATGGGCCAGTTCCTGGCACGAGCGTCTGTCGTACGCGTTTCTTGCGTTCGTCCCGCTGCACGTCAGCGTGATGCTGTGGTACCGATGGCGAAAAGGCGAAGACTTGATCGGACCGATGATCCATGGCCGCAAGGTGGTGAAGACGTCCGAAGACTGAGCAGCATGTTTGCGTTGGAGGCGACGGCCGGAATCGAACCGGCGTACACGGATTTGCAATCCGCTGCGTCACCACTCCGCCACGTCGCCAACCTGTCGGGGTGATTAAGAGGACGCCGGAACAGGGTCAAGTGGCTATCGAGCAACCCGTTCGAACCGCTTCAAGCTCTGAGATACTGCGTGCCAACAAAAATCTGATGCGTTCAACCCACTACTCGGTTCGTTCAGGCGAAGATGGCGGCCAAAGGCCGCGCACCCCCGCAAAACGGTCCAGGTTTCTTGCACAGACCAAGGGGATGTGGCACACAATTGCCGGACTGGCAGAAGCACGGAAACAAGCGATGATCGACTACACGCAGGCGCGCGAAGCGATGGTCGATTGTCAGATCCGCCCGGCGGACGTGACCCGTTACAGTATCATCGAAGCGTTTCTTGCTGTGCCGCGCGAGGCATTCGTCGGTCACGCAATGCGTGACGTCGCCTATGCGGATATCGAGGTCCCCTTGGCACCAGGGCGTGTGCTCGTGGAGCCGAGGACACTTGCCAAGATGATCGAGGTTGTGGGCGTATCTTCGGGGGACCTCGTGCTCGATCTGGCGCCCGGCACAGGTTATTCTACAGCGATCCTCGCCCGGCTTGCCGAGGCTGTGGTGGCTATCGAGCCGGAGCAAGTGCTGCTCGAGCAGATGCAGGATGCTTTGGCCAATCTGGAAGTTGATAATGCTGTCGCCGCTCTTGGCAGTCCCGCCCAGGGTGACGCGGCGCATGGCCCCTATGACGTCATTTTCGTCAACGGTGCCGTTGAAACGTTGCCCGCATCTCTGACATCACAACTGAAAGATGGCGGCCGACTGGTTGCGGTGTTCCTCGACGGCTCGGTTGGGCGCTGCTGCGTTATGGTTCGGGCGGGCGAGAGCCTGACGGATCGCTTCTGCTTCAATGCGACGGCACCGTTGCTACAAGGATTCGAAAAGGATCGAAGCTTCGCGTTCTGATCCTAGAGACAGTGCGGGGCAGGGGAGTGGTACAATGATCAATTCGCGGTGGGCGTTGTGGCAGGCCTGTTTGTGTGGCCTCGCATTGGCAGTTGCACACCCAACTCAAGCCGAGACACTGGCTGATGCAATGGTAATGGCCGTGAAGTCGAGCCCGGAGATTTCTTCTGGACGCGCTACGGTCAAGGTCCTTGCGGAACAGGCCGTTCAGGCGCGCGCGGGAGGGCGGGTTAACGTCAGCGGAACAATTGATGTCACGTCCCGCTTCGATGATCTGGAACAGTTCTTCTTTCCACTGTCCATGCAACTGGACGTGACTCAACCGTTGTATACGGGCGGTCAGGTGGAGAACGCGACCCGGGCGGCAGAGATTCGGATCAACGCCGAGCGTGCGAGACTGATCGCCGCCGAGCAGTCCGTGCTGCTGAACACCGTAATCGCCTACATGGATGTGCGATCGAACGAGACGCTCGTTGCGCTGTCACGCAACAACGTTCGTGTGATCCGTGAGCAACTCAGGGCCGCTGAGGAACGCTTCGAAGTGGGCGAAGTCACGCGGACTGATGTGGCTCAGGCCGAGGCTCGGCTCGCCGCGGCGCGCAGCCTCCTGGTCTCCCTGGAAGGACAACTCGAAGTATCGCGTGAGGCGTACAAACGCGTTGTCGGCAAGTATCCGGGAAAGTTACAACCGCCGCCGCCACTGCCTGATTTGCCGAACACGGTGGATGAGGCGCTAGCGATCACAATCGCCGACGACCCGACACTGCGCGCAGCCCGTCTGGAACGCCGGGCGGCAGGCAGTGACGTGCGAACTGCAATTGGTTCGCTGTTGCCACAAGTGTCGTTGCTGGGCCAGGTAACGCATCAAGACACGGATCTGAGAGGCGAAAGCTTTGGGCCCTTCCCCGGCGCCGACAGCGAAGCTTCACTTGGTTTGCGCGTAACAATTCCGTTCTACTCGGGTGGGACTAACTACTCGCAGATCAGAGAGGCTCAGGCTTTGGTCGAAGCGCGGGTCGCGGATGTCGACGAAGCGTTCCGAGATGCCGCGCAACGGGTTGGGATTGCATGGTCTGACTTCCGTGTCGCGGGCGCGTCAATCGAAGCCGGTGTGCTTGAGACACGTGCCGCCCGGATCGCATTCGAAGGCGTCCAAGAAGAGGCGAAAGTCGGCGCAAGGACGACACTCGATGTTCTCGATGCCGAGCAGGAGCTGCTGGATGCACGAGGCGATTTGATCACATCACGGCGGGATCAGTATGTAGCTGCCTACAGTCTTCTCTTTTCCATTGGTAAGCTGACCACGGATCATCTTAAGTTGGAGCTTGGCGACATTGCCAGCGTCAAGAGCTACTACGAGTCTGTGAAAGATCGGAACTTCGGATACGATCCAACCGACGATACTGTGTGGAGCCTGTCATACAGACCGTAAGGAGTGCGATGCGATGACCGAACGGACTCAAGAACAGCGAGCGCATTCGAAGTATGAGTGACAGCACCAGCGGAAAATCCATGGACGATGTCCTCGCATCGATACGCAAGATAGTGCGGACGGAGCACCCTAGATACGGATCGGATCAGGCAGGTGTGGACCAAATAAGGTACTCCAACCAGCCAGAGCCTGCCGAAGTCGATGCGCCGCTGGAACTTACGCCTGACATGCGTGTAGAT
This sequence comes from Pseudomonadota bacterium, assembly GCA_039033215.1. Classification (GTDB taxonomy): domain Bacteria; phylum Pseudomonadota; class Alphaproteobacteria; order Rhodobacterales; family Rhodobacteraceae; genus Thermohalobaculum. Next base: position 24,811 of record JBCCDA010000036.1, read on the forward strand.
GACGGATTAGGCGAAACCGGCACGCCAGCGCCTGATCACGGACTGGTCGACGCGGTCGCAGATCCAGGTCAGAAAGTTGGGTCACTTACTCGTGACGCACTGCGCGAAACGATCCAAGAAGCCGTCCGCGAGATTCTGAACAGTGACGAGTACGACGCGCTGATACGGAGCGTTGTACGCGACGAGCTCTTGAACGGCGAGATCGGGCAGAATGTGTCCGAAAACGTGGTACAGCTCGTCAAGGACGAAGTCGGGCGGACGCTGACGTCCTGAGGCGCTCTCAGGGCAGTTCTGCCAGGATGGCTGCCGCCGCTTCAGCAGGGTCATCTGCAGCGCAGATGGGCCTTCCAACCACAATATGATCGGCACCGTTAGCCAGCGCTGTCGCCGGCGATGCCACCCGTTTCTGGTCGCCGAGCGCTGCACCGGCAGGCCGAACCCCAGGCGTTACGATTAGACGACCGTCCGCCTCAGGGAGGGCGCGGATATGGCCCGCCTCTCGCGGCGAGGCAATGACGCCGTCGGCACCGGCGCTCAGTGCCCGACGGGCACGCTCGACTGTTAAGTCCTTTACATCCCCTTCAACCATCAACATTTCGTCCAGGTCTTGTCGGTCGACCGACGTCAGCACCGTGACGGCGAGGATCTTGGTCTTGGAGCCCTGAGCTCCCCGGCAAGCAGCAGCGACCACGCCGGGGTCGCCATGAACTGTCAGGAAATCGAGGTTGAACTGTGCCAGTCCCCGAACGGCCGCTTCCACAGTGTTGCCGATGTCGAAGAGTTTCATGTCCAGGAAGACGCGTTTGCTTGCAGCCTTGAGTTCGTTTGCAAGCGCCAATCCGCCGCCGGTTAGCATCCCGAGCCCGATCTTGTAGAATCCCACCTGATCGCCGAGCCGTTCAGCGAGCGCGGATCCCGCCAGGGCGTTCGGGACATCAAGCGCAACGATTAGTCGTTCATCTGCGGACATCGTTTTCCCCGGCTCTGATCGCAGTTCTGTTACGCCAGACTCGGGGGTGATTTCAAACGGTAAGAAAGTGCACTCGTGGGCGCCTAGCGCACTACGGAAGGACAGGTACAAGAAGAGGGACGCGAACCCGCCGACGCGGTCCGTTGACACCAGGTGGAAGTGGCAACAAGACCTCGACCTCGTTCGGTACTGGAATGTCCAGTGTCTCTGGCCCGCCCAGATCATAGGCCAAGCGCTCCAATGACAACGCAAGTTGGTCCTCGCGTGCAATGACCGCTTGAATCCGACAGTCCGCGCCCCCTCTGGGGGCGTCCAGAAAAGCTTGTCCACAACCGAACGCAACAGCCTGACGCCAAGCCTCTTGTGACGACTCATACTGAGCTTGGAGCGCTCGTAGTTCGGGATTGGTGGCCGCTTGAAGGCCTGCCAACGTCTTGGCGATCGCGTCATCCATGGCCAGTTCGCGCGTGTCGGCGATCAGGTCAACGCAGTTCGCATACGCCTCGTCAAACCGCTCGATTCGGCACGACCTCGTCACTGTCCGCAAGTCTTCGGCCAGCGACCAGGTAAACAGCGCACCCATGATCGGCAGTGCTGCGATCAGTGATCTCAACATCGGCCACCAATCGCGTACCGGCCTGATCAAAACGTTAACCATACGAGGCAACAATCCCGTCACTTGCAACACCGTTGCAGAACAACCACATCCCGCTTGGGTCGTGCCGTTGCGGGCGGCCCTTATCGAGAAGACGTCGCAAAGCGGGCCTTTGAAGGGCGCTGACCGACGGGCTGAGGGAGACAGGCATGAACCTAGAAAAGTTCACGGACAGAGCACGCGGCTTTGTTCAGGCAGCCCAATCAATTGCGTTGCGCGCAGATCATCAGCGGTTGATGCCGGAGCACTTGCTCAAGGCGATGCTTGAGGATGAGCAGGGCCTTGCGATCAATTTGATCAATGCGTCAGGCGGTGACGCAGCGGCCGCTCGGGCAGGAGCTGATGGCGCACTGGCCAAGCAGCCGAAAGTGTCTGGCGGCGGCGGGTCGATCTATCTGGACCCAAACCTTGCGCGGCTGATCGACGAGGCCGAGAAGCTCGCCACAAAGGCTGGCGACAGTTTCGTCACCGCTGAGCGGTTGCTGATGGCGATATCGATGGCAAAAGGGACCGAGGCGCAAGCGGTGCTCGAGAGCGCGGGTGTGCGGCCGCAAGCGCTTAACGCGGCGATCGACGATGTACGGAAAGGTCGGACGGCAAACACGGCCTCGGCCGAGGAGGGGTATGATGCCCTCAACCGGTTCGCACGCGATCTCACCGAGGCTGCGCGTGACGGGAAGATCGACCCGATCATCGGACGCGACGAAGAAATCCGTCGTTGCATTCAGATCCTGAGCCGCCGGACCAAGAACAATCCCGTCGTGATCGGTGATCCGGGTGTTGGCAAGACCGCAATCGCCGAGGGTCTTGCGATGCGGATCGTCAACGGCGATGTGCCCGAGAGTCTGGTCGAAAAACGATTGATGGCGCTCGACATGGGGTCGCTCATCGCCGGTGCAAAGTATCGCGGTGAGTTCGAGGAGCGGCTAAAGTCGGTGCTGTCCGAGGTTCAGGCCGCTGCGGGCGGGGTCGTACTCTTCATTGACGAGATGCATACCCTCGTGGGTGCCGGCAAGGGTGAGGGGTCGATGGATGCTTCGAACCTTCTGAAACCGGCTTTGGCGCGCGGCGAGCTTCACTGCATCGGGGCCACGACGCTCGATGAGTATCGTCAGCATGTGGAGAAGGATGCCGCGCTCGCGCGCCGGTTCCAACCTGTCTTCATTTCCGAGCCGACGGTCGAGGATACAATCTCGATTCTGCGCGGGATCAAGGAGAAGTACGAGGTGCACCACGGAGTTCGGATCTCCGACTCCTCGCTTGTCGCGGCGGCGACGTTGTCGAACCGCTACATCTCGGACCGTTTCCTGCCGGACAAGGCGATCGACCTGATGGACGAGGCAGCGAGCCGCCTTCGGATGGAGGTCGACTCGAAGCCTGAAGAACTCGACGCGCTTGATCGCGACATTCTGCAAAAGCAGATCGAAGTCGAAGCTCTGAAGAAGGAAACCGACGAGGCGTCGAAAGACAGACTGTCGAAGCTGCAGGAGGAACTTGCGGAACTAGAGCAGGATTCGGCGGCCCTCACGGCGCAATGGCAAGCGGAGAAAGACAAGCTCGGTGCCGCCAGGGATATCAAGGAACGCCTTGACGAAGCACGTAACCACCTGGAGATCGCAAAGCGGCAAGGAGACTTGGCAGAGGCGGGCCGGCTGCAATTCGGGATCATTCCGGACCTTGAGAAGAGCCTCGCAGCTGCGGAAGAGGCAGAGGCGAGCGACGTCCTGGTAGAAGAAGCCGTGCTGCCCGAACATGTGGCAAGTGTCGTCGAACGGTGGACCGGGATTCCCGTCGACCGCATGCTTGAGGGTGAGCGTGAAAAACTACTCCGGATGGAAGATGTCATCGGGGGACGAGTCATCGGCCAGGAAGATGCGGTCGCAGCAGTGTCGAACGCCGTGCGGCGGGCTCGGGCAGGGCTGAGCGATCCCAATAGACCGATCGGCTCGTTTCTGTTCCTGGGTCCCACCGGGGTGGGTAAGACTGAACTGACGAAAGCGTTGGCCGAGTTTCTGTTCGATGACGATCAGGCCATGACACGCGTCGACATGTCGGAGTTCATGGAGAAACACTCTGTGGCTCGGATGATCGGTGCACCGCCGGGATACGTGGGCTACGACGAGGGTGGCGTCTTGACCGAGGCGGTTCGTCGGCGACCCTACCAGGTTGTGCTCTTTGATGAGGTCGAAAAGGCACACCCGGACGTCTTCAACGTGTTGTTGCAAGTGCTGGATGAAGGTCGGCTGACAGATGGTCAGGGCCGTACCGTTGATTTCCGGAACTGTCTGATCATCCTGACATCGAACCTGGGTGCTCAGTTCCTAAGCGAGTTGCCCGATGGGGCTTCCGCCAAGGATGCCGAGGATCAGGTGATGTCGGTCGTGCGTGGACACTTCCGGCCCGAGTTCTTGAACAGGCTAGATGATATGATCCTGTTCGACCGTCTTAGTCGCGCGAACATGGATGCGATCGTCCGGATACAGCTTGCTCGACTTGCTCAGCGGTTGGAGCCGCGCAAGATCGAACTCGACATGAGTGCCGAGGCGATCAAGTGGATCGGGGACAAGGGCTACGATCCTGTGTACGGCGCACGGCCCCTCAAACGCGTGATTCAAAAGGCGCTGCAGGACCCGTTGGCCGAACTGCTGCTGGCCGGGGCGATCAAGGACGGGGAAGTCCTGAAAGTCGGGGCCGACTCGGAAGGTCTCGTGATAGGAGAGCGGCCGCAGCCTGCATCTGCTACCGTCCACTGAACAACTGGCGTCGAGACTAAGCCGGAGGGCAGCTCAAGCCGCCCTCTTGGGCGCGTCCTCTTCACAGCGGGCGCGCCACTCCTCCTCGGGAATGCCGAGGGCTGCCGCGAGGGGTCCAATGCGGTTTTTGTAGCGTTTCCAGCGTCCGACGGACCTTGGTTTGATCGGCTCCCGGATCTGAGCCTTCGAACGTGTCATTGACTTGTGCCCGCTCCCACCTGGTGTGAGGCACGCCGGGTTCCAATCAACTCCGACGAAATCGAGCATTCGGCGGATCTGCGGTTCGGGATCGCTCACGAGTTCTTCATACCGGACATGGAGCACCGGGTTCGGGACGATCTTCGCCATTTCCTCCGAGCTCGAATAGAACACGTTGGCAGCATGTCCCAGCCAATCCGGCCGCGTCGAGTAGTGGTGACCCGTCGCGAAACGGCCGAGAAAGCAGGAGACGCAAGTGTCAAGCGGGTCTCGCTCCACCCGGATCACATGCGCGTTGGGAAACATCAGCGCAATCTCGCCCAGATGGAAAGCGTTTCCAGGCAGCTTGTCAACGAACCGCGTGGGCGCAACCCCGTCATTCCGACGCTTGCAGTCGGCGAGATAGTGCTCGGCGGCTTGCCCAAAAGACTCGTCCGGCCAGGTCCGCGTCCAGAGATAATGGTGATGGACGCTGGTCTCGCGCTCGAACGCACTGATCGCGCTCGTGAAGATCTGCGGGATGAGCGTCAGCTCGCCCATCGGAGTGATCTCGCCCGTTGCAGCGAGGATCGCTTCCACGAGCGTCGTGCCGGAGCGCGGCATCCCGACAACAAATATCGGTGCGGTAGTCTCATGGCCGCGACCAGGTTTCTTAGCCAGAAACTCTGAATCGAAGACCTCGCGCTGTTCATTGAGTTTCCGGTTTGTCACCTCTGCGTCGTATGGCCTGCGTTCAATTGCCCCCCCGCGATCGGCATAGTCCCAAGCCTTGTCCCATTTCCGAATGTCGTTCATCGCCTTGCAAAGCATGTAGCAAAGTGACTGCTCGAGGTGTGGGGAGATGCCGGGCTTCCGCAATAGCCGCTGTGCCTTGGCGATCATCGCATCGTCAGGTTTGAACTTTCGCACGACGCCGAGTTCCTGCCAGGCCGTCGCGAATTCTGGCTTCACCCGAAGCGCTTCGCGGACCAGCCGTTCGGCACCATTCAGATCTCCCCGAGCGCTCGTGATACGCGCAAGCAGGGTGTAAGTTAGGCCGATTGGCGTCGCATTGTGAACCTGCAGCACGACTTTCTCGGCTTCATCGACATAACCGGCCATCAACGAAGTATCGGCCAGCATGAGCAGCATCGACGTATCGAGAGGGTTCGTCCGGAGGTAGCGGTGGATCGCCTCGGCGGCCTCGGCGAACATGAAGCGTCCGCGATACGCCAACGCCTGATCTTTGAGTTCCTGTGCGGTGGCCATGGTATTCTCCCTCGGCAACTCCGCTCGGACCTAGAGGACTATACTTTCGAAGGAGTTATCAAGTCTGCGCTGGTTCGATCGGCGGGCTTCAGGATATAGTCCGAGCATCAATCATCCGGGGGCGTCATGCTGTTTTGGGATATCGTCTACGACAGCCTTCAGGTGTTGGCTGCGCTCTTCGTGATTGCGATTGGGCTCGGAGTGTTTGTGCTCGTCGTACTCTACGTTCGCGACCGTGTTCAGACGGCCGACGCGGTCCGCCGAAATTACCCGGTGCTAGGCCGCTTTCGCCATCTTTTCACCGAGCTGGGGGAGTTCTTCCGGCAGTACTTCTTTGCCATGGACCGCGAGGAGATGCCCTTCAATCGCGCCCAACGAGATTGGATCGGACGGGCAGCAAAGGGGCAGGGCAACACGGTGGCCTTTGGCTCGACCCGAGATATCAGCGTGCCCGGCACAGCGATTTTTGTGAACGCTCCGTTCCCGCCGTTGACCAGCGACTTTGCAAAGACCCAGCCGATGCGGATCGGGCCCTATTGCCGGCATCCCTACGATGCCCCGTCGTTCTTCAACATCTCGGCTATGAGCTTCGGCGCGCTGTCCCGTCCTGCCGTGAAAGCGCTTAGCCGGGGGGCGGCAGAGGCAGGTATCTGGTTCAACACTGGCGAAGGCGGCCTGTCGGATTGGCACCTCGAAGGCGGTTGCGACGTGGTCTTTCAAATCGGCACCGCGAAGTACGGGGTCCGAGATGCCGACGGCAACCTCTCCGACGAGAAGCTGACGGAAGTCGCAGCCCACCCGCAGATTAAGATGTTCGAGATAAAGCTCAGCCAGGGCGCCAAGCCGGGCAAGGGCGGCATTCTGCCCGCCGGCAAAGTAGACGCGACGATCGCGCGCATTCGGGGAATTCCCGAGGGCGAAGCGTCGATCTCGCCAAACCGGCATACGGATGTTGGCTCGGTTCAGGACCTGCTGGACGTGATTCATCGCATCCGAGAGGTCACGGGCAAACCAGTCGGCTTCAAGGCTGTCGTCTCGGACGTCGGCTGGCTCGACGAGTTGCTGGTCGAGGTGAAGCGCCGTGGCATCGAGAGCGCGCCGGACTTCATCACCGTCGATAGTGGCGACGGCGGGACAGGCGCGGCGCCTATGCCGCTCATGGACAACGTGGGGCTCACGATCAGGGAATCGCTGCCCATGGTCTCGGATCTGCTTCACGAGCATGATATGCGCGGCCGCATTCCCCTGATCGCCTCCGGCAAGCTGATCAATCCCTCGGCCGTGGCGATGGCGATCTGCATGGGGGCCGATTTCGTGACCTCCGCCCGCGGGTTCATGTTTTCACTGGGTTGCATCCAGGCGCTCAAGTGCAACAAGAACACGTGCCCGACCGGCATCACGACGCACGATAAGCATCTCCAGAAGGGCCTGGTCCCGAGGGAGAAGTACAAGAACGTCGCGAGCTACGCCCAAAACGTGATCCACGAAGTCGAGACGCTGGCCCATTCCTGCGGAGTGGCCGAGCCGCGGCAGCTCCGGCGCCACCATATGCGGATCGTGCAGCCCAACGGACAGTCCGTTCCACTCGATGTTCTTCTGCCGCGACCGCCGATAAGGTTGGCTGGGGAATGACTATTCAAGCCATGCGCCAGATCGATCTCGACTGGGTCCTTGATCTGAACCGCGCGCACGAAACCGAGCTTTCGCCGCTTGCGCCTGAGAACCTTGTTGCCCTGCATGCTCAGGCGTTCGCAGCCCGCGTAGCCGAGCCACAGGCCGCGTTCTTGTTGGCGTTCGATCAGTCCGCGAACTACGCCAGCCCTAACTACCTTTGGTTTCGTCAGCGCCATGCCGCGTTCGCTTATGTCGACAGGATTGCTGTCTCGGCGCTCCATCGGCGCAAAGGCCTTGCCGGGGCGCTCTACGAAGACCTTTTTGATATTGCCCGGTCCACTGGCCACACAGTCGTTTGCTGTGAAGTAAACTCGGATCCGCCGAATCCTGGCTCAGACGCCTTCCATGCGGCGCTCGGGTTTGAAATCGTCGGCGAGGCATATCTGGATGACCGCGCCAAGAGTGTCCGGTACTTGACCAAACGTCTGGACTGAGCGCGCCAACGCCACTCAGTACCGGGTCAGACCCCGGTAGTGAGCACCTGCATGATAACTCGTCGGCAGGGGTTTTCTCGCACCTGCGGCATACTACTCTCTCAATCAACACTCAGACACATTCCGAGGCATCGTCCATGACCAAGTTCGGCATCAGCCAGCCCGTCCGCCGCGTCGAAGATCAACGCTTTCTCACCGGCGAGGGGAAGTACATCGAGGATCTCCGCCGCGACGGCGAGTTGCGTGCCGTTTTCCTGCGCTCCCCGGTGGCACACGCAACGTTCACGATCGATGTAACCGAGGCGCGCGAGGCGCCCGGTGTTCACATGGTGCTGACCGGCGAGGATCTGGAAGCCGCGATCGACAACAATCTCGACATGCTGTCTTTGCCGAACCGCGATGGGACGAACTCGGTCACACCCAAGCGCCCTCTCCTCTCCATGGGCACCGTTAGGTACGTTGGCGAAGCAGTGGTCTGTGTGATCGCGGACAGCGTGGCGCTGGGCAAGGACGCCACCGAGATGATTGAGGTCGAGTACGACGACCTGCCCGTCGTCATCGATATGGCCGATGCCATGGCTGGGGGCGCACCGCAGCTCCACGACGAAGCCCCGAACAATGTCTGCTACGACTGGGGCATTGGCGACAAGGATGCGACGGAAGCGGCCCTGGCCGCCTCGCACAGAACCGTCACAATGGAAGCCATCAACAACCGTGTGCACGTCGCTTCGATGGAAACACGCGGCTGCATGGCCGAGTTCGACGCCGGCAAGCTCACCCTTCACGTCGCAGCCCAGGGCGTGCACCGCATGGGTGACGAGTTCCGGCGCCGCCTGGGTCTGGACAAGGAGACCTGCCGGATCCTGATCCACGATGTCGGCGGCGCCTTCGGGATGAAGAACTTCAACTACCCGGAGTACTTTTGCGTCGCCCACGCCTCGATGGCGCTGGGCCGTCCCGTAAAGTGGATATCCGAACGGGGCGAGGCGATCCTCAGCGACTGTGCTGGCCGGGACAATATCACGACGCTCACCATGGGGTTCGACCAGAACAACAAGATCACGGCCTTCAAGACAGAGTGTCTGTCCAACCTTGGCGGTTACAACTCGCCCTTTGGCGTGATCATGCAGTCACAGCTCTACTCCCGCGTCCTCACGGGCGTCTACGACATCCAGACCGCCTGGATGGAGACGAAGGGGGTCTACACGAACACCATTCCAACCGATGCCTACCGCGGCGCAGGACGGCCCGAGGCGCAGTACTCGATCGAGCGCTTCATGGACACCGCCGCACGTGAACTGGGCCTCGCGCCCGACGAGCTGCGACGGATCAACTTCATCAAGCCCGAGCAGTTCCCCTACGCGACGGCGACGGGTGAGAACTATGATGTCGGCGATTTCAACAAGGTACTCTCGCGTGGCCTGAAGGAAGCCGATTGGGACGGATTTGCCGCCCGCCAGGCCGAAAGCGCCCGCAATGGCAAGCTGAGGGGCAGGGGTCTCTGCTTCTACATCGAGTCGATCCTCGGCGCGCCAAACGAGTCCGCCGAGATCCGTTTTGCCGAAGACGGCATGGTGGACCTGCATGTCGGCACCCAATCCAACGGCCAGGGGCACGAGACCGTCTACATGCAAATTCTGCATGAACACGCGGGGATTCCTTTCCACAAGATCCGCGTGAAGCAAGGTGACAGTGACCTGATCCCCTTTGGTGGCGGCACAGGTGGCTCGCGGTCGGTGACAACGCAATCGACTGCGATCAACGGCACGGTCGAGGATCTGGTCGAGAAGATGCGCCCGTTGGCGGAAGAGGAACTGGAAGTCTCTGGCGCCGATCTGGTCTGGGAGGAAGGCACGTTCCGGGTCGCCGGCACCGACCGCACCGTCGATCTGATGTCGCTGGCGACGGTGGCGCGCGCGAAGGGCATGGACGACATGCTGGCACAGCGCTCGGAACGGGAGCTTCCGGGCCGTTCCTACCCCAACGGTTGCCATATCGCGGAGGCCGAGGTCGACCCCGAGACCGGCGTCACCAAGATCGTACGCTACTCGGTGGTCGACGACTTCGGGCGGCTGATGAACCCCATGCTTGCCGAAGGGCAGGTGCACGGGGGCGTTGCACAAGGTATTGGCCAGGCATTGACGGAACATGTCGTCTACGACGCGGATGGCCAGCTGCTGGCGGCCTCGTTCATGGACTACGCCATGCCGCGCGCCGATGACGTGCCGATGGTGCCGTTCACATCCGAGCCGGTCTATTCCACCGCGAACTACATCGGCATGAAGGGTGCGGCGAGGCCGGGACGGTCGGCGCGCTCGCGGCCGCGACGAACGCTGTTCTTGACGCTCTATGGGACCAGGGGGTGCAACGGGTCGACATGCCGGCGACGCCGCTGCGGGTATGGAACTGGCTACAATCAGCGAAGATGGCGGCAGAGTGATCGATAGGCGCCATTCCACTCTCTAGACAGCGGAATGGCCTTCGTATGTTCGGACCATCATCATCACGTTGTCTATTCGCATCTTGATCGAATCAATTTGCGTGCGTTCGTTCGGTGTCCGAGGCATGTGCGCGGAAATCATTTCGTTGACGCCGCGGACATGGTCTTCGACGTCCCTCATGTCCAACGCGCGGCGGAGCTCGAACTGGCATCCCAACAGCAAGTCGGTTCCGTCCCGTGCGCTGATCGGTGCGATGCAGACAAGGTTGTGAAACCGCTCGCCATCTGCGCGCTCGTTCAGGATGCAGACGGCGACACCCACCCCTGAGTCGATGGCGTCATGCATCATCTCTCGGGCTTCGTGGCCGGAATCCTCACACTGTAAGAACCGGCAGTTTCGCCCGACGGCATAGTGGGCGGAGTAACCGGTGAGCTCTGTGAACCCATGATTGACGAACATCAGCGGATTGTCCGGTTCGGTAGCGCTCGACAACGATACCGCCAGCTTGATCTTCTGAAGGTAGGTCATCAGTGCGTCCACGCGCCGTCCCTCCTGCATGCTCCGCAACCGTGGGTAGCATGGCGAAGCTGCGCTGGCGAGCCTTCCATGTGACATAAATGTCCGCTGGATCACACGCTGAACCCATTTGCTGAATGCGCAAGGGTATTGTGCCAGGGGGCATCCTTGCCGGGGGCCGGGATGGACGCGATCTTCTGGACCAACCGGCACAGCTAGGAGGATACCATGGCCCGAATTCAGACGCAGGGCGTGCACCACATCACATTGAACGGGGCGGATCGTCAGACGTCGATCGATTTCTGGGAGGGCGTGCTGGGCATGCCCTTCGTCTTCGAGCAGCCAAACCTCGACGACCAATCCATCAATCACCTCTACTTCGATCCGGGTGACGGTCGCCTGATCACGATCTTCACGGCAGAGAGCCGGACGCCGCAGGGCAACGTACCAGATCACATCGGCTCGACCCATCACATTGCCTTCCAGGTGAGTCTTGCCACCTACAACCAGGTCGAGACGCGACTGAACGAGCGTGGCATCGCCAACACCGGCAAGGTGGATCGAGGGTTCATGTGGTCGATCTACTTCCGGGACCCGCTCGGTCACCGGATCGAGCTTGCCTGCTACAAGTTCGAACCTCCAACTGGAATATCGCATGCGCAGGTGCTGCGGTGTGCCCATGATCTGCGTCTGGCACGCGGAGCACTAAGTATCGAGGATGTCGATCTTGCCGACGCAATTGAACGTCTTGTTGCCGATCAGGGCCTGTCACTGTCGACG
>JBCCDA010000037.1:0-36092 GCA_039033215.1 Pseudomonadota bacterium
ACAGGATAGTGTTTGCCCGTCGCACGGCGGATGTCTTTCACGACCTTCTCACCTTGGCTCCGGTTGGTTCCGGGTCAAATCGCCCCGAACTGTCCCCTTGGTGCCGGCGTCAGACACGTTGGTCGAGACGCGATGGTTCTTCCCGTTCAGGAAGCTTGAGCATTGCCACTCTGGGCGGTTCTCACGCCTGTGGACCTGAACTTTCCAGCGCAGAATCGTGTACTTTTCGGCCACCATCTGTTTAGCGCTTTGGTTTGTGAAGATTTCCGAGCTTTGTCTTGCGTATCTTGGACACTACGCTCGAACGATGACAATCATAAGAGATTGATTTCAAATTATTTTATGGCGACCCCGACAGGATTCGAACCTGTGACCTACCGCTTAGGAGGCGGTCGCTCTATCCTGCTGAGCTACGGGGCCTAACCAATCAGTTCAGAGGCGTATGATCATACCAGATATGCTGTTGTCTCTTACCTTTGCCGAACGATTGTCAATAGCAACACCGGACGCCGAGCACAGTGTGGCACATGCGCGAACGGAAGATCTCCGTTCAACTCCCATATGCTGGCGGAGGGTCGATGTGCGCCGGTGGTAAAGAGCGTTCGTTGTACTGGGTTGCAAACCTGAGCACTATCTAATCCGATCGGTCGAGTGAAGAATGGACAGTGAAACGGGATCCTGGCTTGTTCGCCATCGATGAACCTCCGCTTTCCGAAGCACCGTGGTTGACCAACGTGGTGCGAAAACTGACTCGTATGAGCGCGTTGCTTGCTACACGTCCGATCCATTCGTGGAGCGCACTACTCATCAACGAGCGGGATCTGAACCTGATTCCGCAAACTGGGTTGGAAGCCTCTGGTTGCTGGGCCTACCTGGTCAAGCCCCTCGCCAATGCCGTGGTGACGCCCAAGATGCGCTATGTCAGGCGCAAGCATCGACGAAAGGAACACCGCAGATGACGATGAACATTGCCATTGTTGCCACCGGCGGGATCGCAGACAAACAGCTGGCCCCAGCGCTGACCGATGCACCGAACGCACAGCTTTGGAGCGTGTTCAGTCGCGACATGGATCGCGCCGCCGCCTTCGCCGCACAGCACGGCGCAGCATCGACGGACGCGGCCCACGATGATCTGGATACCTTGCTAGCCGATCCAGACCTGGACGCCGTTCTGATCACCTCGCCCGACAAGCTGCATGCGGATCAGGCGGTGCGCGCGGCCAAAGCGGGCAAGCACGTGCTAACCGAGAAGCCGATGGCGACTGACCGCAAAGATGCTGTCGCGATGATCGACGCTGCTGATGCCTCGGACGTTCGATTGGCGGTGGCTTACCACATGCGTTGGCATGCCGGGCATCGTAAGCTGTTCCACGCGGCACAAGACGGCGCCTTCGGCACCTTGCGCCATTTGCGGATCCATTGGCCCACGCCCGCCAAGAACGCTGATGGATGGCGCGCCAAATCTGATGTTGGGCGCTGGTGGGCCTTGGCCGCCGTCGGCACCCATTGTCTCGATCAGATCCGCTGGTTCATGACCCCGCAGTGCGGCGAGATCGTTCGTTCCGAGAGCATCATCAATCGCGAAGTCTACAAGGGCCCACATGAGGAAACGGCCCTTCTGACATACCAGTTCGAGAACGGTTCGACTGCGGAACTGTGTGCGTCAGTGCTCTACCAGGGACCTCGCGTGATGGAGTTGTACGGCTCTGACGGCTATGCGATCTGCAGCGAGACGCTTGGGCCTCACGGAGAGGGCAGGATCGAGACACATCTGGGCAACTTTGGCTACACGCCTGCCAACCCATACGTCGGCGAGATTGAAGACTTCGCCGCTGCGGTTCGCGATGGACGCCCAGCAGAAGTCGATGGCCGCGAGGGGGCGGCGAATGTCGATCTGTTGTTGAAAGCAGTCGGCGCGTAATGTGTTAGCAGTTGCTTCTCGAACGAGTGTGTTGCCCGCCACTGGCAGGGGCAGACAGCTGGAGTTGGAACTGAGAATGGATCTGCCCGTCTCGAAGATTGGTGATGCGCCGAAGCGCCGTGAGGACATGAAGTTTCTGACGGGCCGAGGCGCGTACTTGGATGATCTGCTCATCGACCGCATGTGCCATGCGGTGTTCTGGCGATCACCTGTTGCCCATGCGCGAATTGATTCCATCGAGGTTTTGGCTGCCCGTGATGCTCCTGGCGTGATTGCAGTGTTGACCATAGACGATGTGAAGGCGGATGAATTGTCCCCTCTGATGCCGGGCGCTCTCGAGAACCCCAAGACAGGAAAGCCGTTCAAGTTCCTGCCTCAACCCCTGTTGGCTGATGGCGTCGTACGGCATGTGGGAGAGCCAGTTGCCGTGGTCATTGCTGAGACACTTGATCTCGGGCTCGATGCGCTGGATTTGATCGACGTCGAGTTCACGCTGCTCGATGTTGTCACCACCGCCGCAGCCGCCCGGGCAGCAACTGCGCCGATCCTATCTGCTGACGCGCCGGGCAACGTTTGCCTGCACGAGCGCTATGGCGATCGCCACGCGGTTGAAGCAGCCGTTTGTAGTGCAGCCCATGTCGTCGAACTTGAGCTCGAAAACCCGCGAATTGTCACAAATCCGATGGAACCGCGAGGAGTGATCGGCCAATGGGACTCGGGGACAGGGCGCTACACGCTTCATGTCTCAAGCCAGAACATTCATGGGATCCGGGATGTGACGGCGCAGTCTCTCGGTGTCGACCCCTCCCTTGTTCGTTTAGTCGCGCCAGATGTGGGCGGCGCATTCGGGGTCAAAAACTTCGCTTATTGCGAGATGCCATTGCTTGCTTGGTGCGGGCGGCGGGCGGGACGCCCGGTGAAATGGATCGCGACGAGGTCAGAGATGTTCTTGGCGGATCATCAGGCGCGTGCCCACAGCTCGAAGGCACGGCTTGCTCTCGACGCCAAGGGCCGGTTCCTGGCTTTGGACATCGAGAGCGCTGCAAACATCGGGGCCTACATGGTGGGATCCTGCGGTCTGGTGCAAGCGACACTGTTCAGCAATCTGGCAGGCACAGTCTACGATGTCCCGGCGATCTCCGTGCAAATCTTGGCGATCTATTCGAATACCCCACCGCTCGGCGTGACCCGTGCACCAGGCTTCTCGGAAGCGGGCTTCATCATGGAGCGCCTGATTGACACCGCCGCACGGGAATGTTGTTTCGACGCAGTCGAACTCCGCCGTCAGAACTTCTTTCGTTCGGAAGACATGCCCATCTCAAATGCGCTTGGCCAAACCGTTGACAGCGGCAATTTTGCAGCCTGCCTGGACATGGTTTGGGCCCGATCGGACGCTGCCGGATTTGCTTCGCGTCAGGCCGAGAGCAAAGAACGGGGGCTTCTGCGCGGTATTGGCCTTGCGTACCAGATCAAGGCCACCGGGGGATCGCCCCAAGAGAACGTCGAGATCAAGTTTGAAGATGACGGTACCGTCACGCTGATCACTGGCACCCAGACCATCGGTCAGGGGCATGAGACCAGTTTTCCTCAGATCGTCTCCGAATTGCTCGGTGTCCCGGACAGCGAAGTTACGCTCGTCGATGGCGATACCGATCGCATACCGACTGGTGGCGGGCATGGTAGCTCGCGGTCGACATACATGGCAGGCACATCGATCTGGCGGGCTGCCCAAGAGATAATCGAAAAGGCAAGCGCGTTCGCCTCCGATGCCCTTGAAGCTGCGCCACAAGATGTGTGCTTCGGTGATGGGTCCTTCACCGTTGCCGGGACCGACCGATCGATCGGGTTGTTGGAGGTCGCCAGGATTGCACGGGACGCTGGAGTGCCGCTGGATACCTACAATCACTGGACACGCGAGCACATGACGTTCCCCAACGGCGCTCATGTTGTGGAGGTCGAGATCGATCCCGAAACAGGCATGGTACAGATCGCTCGCTACACCCTCGTCGATGACTACGGGGTTTTGATCAATCCGATGCTGGTTCGGGGACAGACGCACGGGGCGACGGCGCAGGGCATCGGTCAAGCACTGCTAGAGCGCGCGGTGGTGGACCCGGATAGTGGTCAACCGCTAGCCGCCTCTTTCATGGATTATGCGCTGCCCCGGGCCGACGATCTGCCTTTCATCGACACAAACTATCTTCCGACACCTTGCACAACCAACCCGCTTGGCGTGAAGGGAGCGGGAGAAGCAGCTATCGTCGGTGCCCCTGCCGCGATTGCAAATGCTGTCGTCGACGCGCTTTGGTCACTTGGTGTGCGCCACTTCGACGGCGCTGCATCACCTGAGAGAATTTGGCGCGCCATAAAGGGCTGAAAACGCGAGCATGTCCACCGGCCGGGTCGCACTGTTGATATCGGCATCGTCTTGGAAGTCCCGCGTAGCACCGAGGTTTTGGGCATAGATTCGAAACAATGAGAGCTTGGACGCCGAAGTACCGCTTCACGCACGAGCGGATCGATGAAGCGACCGGCCCAATAGATGAATCGTGGCGGAAGCAGGGATCGCCAACACAACGGTATATTGACCGAGGAAGGTCCACACGAAGGGTGCCCGCTCGGCCCGACACGGTTGGCCCTACTGTTCAGTGCCGGTCCGCGAGGATCAGATCCGACGCTTTTTCCCCTATCATGATTGCGGGCGCATTCGTGTTGCCGGACACAATTTCAGGCATGATCGAGCAATCGGCGACCCGCAGCCCTTCGACTCCGTGAACCTTTAGGTTCGAGTCGACTACGGAACCTGGGTCAGATCCCATCTTGCAGGTTCCCGTTGGGTGGTAGATCGAGACGCTATTGTTCTTTGCCCAGTCCAGTGTCCCCTCTTGATCATCAATATCAAGCGCTCCCTCGGGGCGGAACTCCTCGGAGATCTTCGCGGCGAGCGGTGCATGACGCGCAATCCGGCGCGCAATCCTGACACCTTCGGTGATCGTCTGGCGATCGGTCTCGGTTGACAGATAGTTCGGGACGATTTTCACGCGCGTCGTTGGGTCCGGGCCATCGAGAAGTATTTCGCCCCGGCTTTCTGGACGCAGTTGACACACCGACGTGGTGAACGCCGCGAACGGATGCACGCCTTCGCCCGGGCTGTCCGCAGACCACGGCTGGACGTGAAACTGGATGTCTGGCGTTGCGAGCTCGTCGCGGGTCTTCATGAACCCGGTCGCAAGGCTCGCCGCCATCGTCATCGGCCCTGAGCGGAACAGCGCGTAGGTCATCGCGATCTTGGCCTTGCCGATCAGGCTGCGCACCTCGTCGTTCAGGGTTCCTTCGTTGCACTTGAAGACGAGCCGCGCCTGTAAGTGGTCCTGCAGGTTTTTGCCGACGCCAGGCAAGTTGCGCCGAACGTCGATGCCGTTGGCCTTGAGCTGCTCCGCGTCGCCGATCCCAGACAACATAAGAACCTGCGGGGAGTTAATTGAGCCGCCGCAGAGAACGATTTCGCGCCGTGCGGTGACGGTCTTTGTCCACCCGTCACGGGTTCGGTAGTCGAGTCCCGTAACTCGATTGCCATCGAGGTTGATCTTGCTGACCAGGGCGCTCGTCACGATATCGAGGTTGGGGCGCCGCTTTGCGGGTTTCAGGTATGCCACCGCCGCACTACAGCGCAGCCCGTTGCGCGTCGTCAGCTGAAAGTAGCTGACGCCTTCCTGCGTCGCTCCGTTGTAGTCTGGGTTGTAGGGATAGCCTGCGGCTTGGGCCGCCTCGATCCAGGCATCGCAGATCGGCCGCGTCAGACGCATGTCCGACACCGAAAGGGGGCCATCGCCGCCGTGGTAGTCGTCTGCACCACGTTCATTGGACTCGGCGCGCCTGAACAGCGGGAGGACATCGTCCCAACCCCAGCCGGGATTTCCCATCTGCCGCCAGCGGTCATAGTCTTCGGGCTGTCCCCGGACATAAAGCAGACCATTCAGCGAGGAGGAGCCCCCCAGGACTTTTCCGCGCGGCCAATCAATGCTGCGCCCGTTCAGGCCGGGATCAGGCTCGGTCCGGTAGCACCAGTCGACCTTTGGGTCATGCATCGTCTTGAAGTAGCCGACCGGGATGTGGATCCACGGATTTGTATCCGCCGGACCAGCTTCCAGCAGCACCACTTTGTTCTTCGGATCCGCGCTCAGACGATTGGCAACCACGCACCCCGCAGAGCCCGCGCCGACGATGACGTAATCAGCTTCCAAGACTTTGTTCCTTCCACTGCAAAAAAATGTATGCAGATGGCTCTGACCAGTCTACTATTTTATGAGAAAAAACGTCTCAATAATTGCCAAAATGGGAGGGCAACATGAAAGTAGGTGACCGTATCAAGGGGGTCTCACGCCGAGACTTCTTCAGAATTTCAGCGACTTATGGAATGAGCTCGACGCTTATGGCGGCGGGTGCATTCGGCGGCGCAATGACAGCAGCAAACCTCGCGCAGGCCGCAGAGTCGACTTACGATAAGCGCTTCGGCAAGGAACCCAAGCACACGCTGAAGTTTGGTGCGGCCGGATTCAACCCGCAAAACCTGCTGATCGAGCGGGCCGGTTGCCTGGAGTTCGCCCGCGATCTCGAAGAGCGGACGGATGGCGAGATCCGAATCGAATTCATCGGAAACAACCAGATCTGTGGTCAGCTCTCTTGTGTCGAGAAAGCCCAACAGGGGATCATCGACATCTACGCTGCTTCAACGCAGAACTCGGCTGGCGGCGCGCCCTATCTGAACGTGCTGGATTATGCCTACATGTTCCGCAGCCGCGCGGATCAATACTACTTCATGTACAGCCCCGAATCGCAGCGTGTCCTTCGCGAGCCGTTCGAGAAGCGCCACGGCCTGAAGTTTCTGTTCACGCACGCAGAGCTTCGCGGCATCCAGCTGGGCCTGTCCTGGCAGGATAAACCGACCGTCACCAGCATCGAACAACTGGCCGGCACCAAGAACCGCGTCACGGGCACGCAGCTTGGCCGTATCGCGATGAACGCGC
The DNA here is from genome assembly GCA_039033215.1 of Pseudomonadota bacterium. Taxonomy (GTDB): domain Bacteria; phylum Pseudomonadota; class Alphaproteobacteria; order Rhodobacterales; family Rhodobacteraceae; genus Thermohalobaculum. Next base: position 6,949 of record JBCCDA010000037.1, read on the forward strand.
TCAACTTGAACCCGGTTCCGGTTGCCTGGGAAGAAACGCTGGACGGCCTGAAGCAGGGCCTGATCGACGGTGCCGAGACCTGGGCATCGGCCGTGGCTTACGCCAACATGTCGCCGGTGGTCAGTCAGTGTGTGGATCTGCGCTTCTTCTGTGGAACCGAGCATACAGCCATGACGGCCTCGACCTTCGACAGCCTGGGCGGTGAGCTGCAGGATGCCGTGATGGAATCGTCGTACCTGACCCAGGTGCACGTCCAGGCGGCCAACGAAGCTGCCCTGGTCAACACGGTCGGTTTCACCGATCCGCCGATGCCGGGTACGATTTTCGCCGAGAACAACGTCCGCGTTGCCACGCTCTCGGACGCCGAGATCAAGAAGGCCGAAGAAATGTGCTCGCCCGAGTACCAGCCTGCCCTGTGGGAGCAGTGGCGCGAGCGGATCAATGGCTGGGCCGGTGGCATCGACACCTACCAGGCGATCTACGACGAGGTGCGCAACAACCCGCACACGCTCGCCGAGAACGTTGAACCTCGCCGCTGGTGGAGAGGCTAATCGCCGCTTCATGAGAATCCAGCCGGTCTCCCGACGGGAGGCCGGCTTTTTTGTTTGTATGGCCTGAAAAACGACTGCCTGGGCAAGTGCAAGATTGCACTGGGTAGCAGATCAGCCAAAGCTGAAAACAAAAGCAATCCTTGGGGAGGGATAAGCCTTGTCGATCATTTCTGATATCGGGGCGATATTCACGGCACTGGCCTCGGACGACAGTTTCGAGATGCGAAATGCGTTTCGAACCGACGCAATGTGGTTTGTGGGTGCGGTCTTCCTGATCGTTGCCGGGTTGGCGGTCTCATCGTTCTATCGCATGCTTCCGTTCGCCGAACGGCACATCGAGCGGACCATCATGGTGTTCAGCTATCTCGCGATCGCGTTCATCATCTTCTGGGGTGTGGTCGATCGCTTCGTTTTCTCGAACCAGCAGCCCTGGTCTACGACGATCCCGCCGTTCCTCTTCATGATCATGGCTTGGTTTGGCGCGGCCTATAACATTCGCCTGCGCACGCACCTCAGCTTCTCGGAGTTCCGGGTGAAGATGCCGCGCGCAGGCCAGATGGCATGCCTGACGCTGGATTTCGTGCTCTGGTTCGGGTTCGCGCTGATCCTGTTCGTGACGACCGCGCGTCTGACGGCAAACTCTGCTTCAAACTTCCAGATCGTCCTGGGAACCGACAACACCATGCAGTGGTGGTTCCTGCTCACCGCGCCCGTGGCGGCCACGTTGATGGCCGGCCGCGCGTTTCAGAACATCAAGGACGATCTTCGAAACTTCCGTTCGGGTGAACCCATGATCAAGCAAGCCGTGATAGGGGGAGATACGTGATGGACGACAGTTCCTGGATCACGCTGATCTCCATCGGCGTCACTTTCCTCTTCATGCTCGGCGTACCGGTTTTGCTGGTCATCGCCTACTGGGTGATCGGTTGCTCCTTCGTCTTGGGGCTTACGCTGGACAACATGGGCTCCGAGCTCATGAACGTGTTCAACAAGGGCTTTGCGCTGCTTGCGATGCCGCTGTTTATCCTGACTGGAGATCTGATCAACAAGTCGGGGATCGCCCGACGGCTCAGCGACTTTGCATATGCCTGTCTCGGCTGGCTCCGTGGCGGGCTTGCAATGGCGTCGCTCGGGGCGTGCGGATTGTTCGCCGCGATCTCGGGATCAAACTCGGCGACCACGGCGACCATCGGCTCGATGCTTCATCCGGAGATGGTAAAGGGTGGCTATGACGAGAGGTTCTCTGCCGCGACAGCCGCTGCAGGTGGGACCGTCGGGATCATCATTCCGCCGTCGATCATCTTCATCGTCTACGGCTTTTTGATGAATCTGCCGATTTCGGATCTGTTCGTGGCTGGCATCCTGCCCGGCGCGCTGATGGTCGTCGGCATGCAGGTCGCCTGCTGGATCATCTGCCGCATGAACGGCTGGGGCTTCTTGATCCCCCTGCAACTGACCCGGGTCCTGAAGACCGCATTCGGCGCCTGGCTGGGGTTCTTTGCCATCGGTCTCGTGCTCTGGGGCATCTACACTGGCAAGTTCTCGCCAACCGAAGCCGCGGGCGTGACAGTGGGCTTCTGTGTCATCGCCGGGCTGGTGAGCTGGGTGATCAGCCGCCTCTTCCGGCTCAGCGCCGACAAGGACTGGAAGGACAAAAGCTACGCCGAGATGCTTGTCGTCGAGGGTTTCACGATCCCAGAGATCCCGGGGATTGTCATGCGTTCGGCACAGATCACAGGCATTCTGGCGCCGCTGATCGCCATTTCCGTCGTCATGCAGCAGATTCTTTCGCTTCTTGGCGCGCAGCAGGTGATCGGCGACTTCGTCACGTCGATGGGCGGCTACTACGCGGTCCTCTTCACCGCAATGCTGATCGTCTTCGTCTCGGGCATGGTGCTTGAGTCATTGCCGGTGACGATCATCCTGGCGCCAATTCTGGCGCCAATCGCGGCAGATGTGGGCGTCAACCCGCTCCACTTCTCGGTCATCTTCCTCGTCGGTGCATCGATCGGGTTCATCACCCCGCCGTATGGTTTGAACCTCTACGTCGCCTCGGGTGTCACGGGCGTGCCATACTTCCGGCTGCTACGGTACACGGTGCCATACCTGTTTGCGCTGATCAGTGTCTGGATCATCGTGTCGCTGACACCGCAGCTTGCACTGTTCCTGCTACCGGGGCGCTGAATGAACACCAATGACGGATGAGAATGCGAGTTCGAAGAAGGGACAGATACCGACAAATCTCAGGCTTTTGTTGCTCCTCGAGGAAGTTGGCAGGATGGGCGTGCCCGTCTCTCCCAGCAAGCTCGCGGATGCCCTGAAGCTCCCCAAGCCGACCGTACACAGGCTGTTGGCTACGGCAGAGGCGGAGGGGTTCCTGCAACGCGACGTGGATGGCCGGTCCTTTGGGCCCGGCTATCGACTGCGCAAGCTGGCCGCCAGCACGCTTTCCTCCCAACGGGTAAGGACCGAGCGGCTGATCATCATGAACGCGCTCGCTGAAGAGGTTGGTGAAACCTGCAACCTTGCCGCGCCCGGCAGGTACGGGATGGTCTACCTCGACCGGGTCGAGACTCACTGGCCGTTGCAGATCAAGCTGCCAGTCGGGACGCAAGTGCCGTTCCATTGCACTGCCAGTGGCAAGATGTACTTGTCCTCGCTGCGAGCAGACAAGTTGACCCGACTGCTCGGCGGCCTGAAGCTCGAGCGCTACACCCGGCGAACTCTGACCAAACAGGAAGCCCTGCGTCGTCAGTTGATCGAGATCGCCAAACGCGGATATTCATCGGACAACGAGGAGTTCATGGATGGCATGGTCGCGATAGCCGTTCCAATCAAAGACTCCGAGGGTCGCTTGCTGACAACACTATCAATTCATGCGCCCCGCCAGCGGCATACGGTTGCGAGCCTGGCTGAGGATCTTGCTGGGCTGTTGGAAGCGTCGCGCAGAATGTCGGACCTGATCCGCGAGGAGGATGCCTGAAGCGCCGCTGAGCAGCCCTATCCGAGTGGTCCATCTTGATTGTTAGTACATGACCGGAACCTGGTCCATCGGGACGATGGTTTCCGGTACTGGTGGGCGGTAGCCCAGAGCACTATGGGGTCTCTTTATGTTGTAGCGCCTCCTCCATTCTTCGATGATGATCTGAGCCTCGCGCAGAGAATAGAAGAATGAGGCATGTCACGCCAATGGTCCGAGTGACATTGCCGAATGCCGTTAAGCAACTCGTCCCTGAATCGTCCGTGAAGCTTTCGCACTGAGCGGCGCAGCGCGCCATTGGTCCGAGCGCCGCCGCGAAGCCGTTTTCCCAGGGCGAGCCTGGCTCGATGAAGGCCGTCTTTGCCCCGACAGCATTGACCCATTTCCGCACCGCTTCCGCAACAAACTCGGGGCCATTGTCGGAGCGTATGAAAGCCGGCACATCACGTAGAGTGAACAGATCCGACAATGCATCGATGATTTCTATCGAGTTCAGTTTGCGCTTTACCCGGATCGCCAGGCATTCCCGCGTGAACTCGTCCATGATGTTTAATGTACGGAACGCTTTGCCATTATCCGTCCGGCAATGAACGAAGTCGTATGACCAGACGTGATCGCGACGCTCCGGCCTGAGCCGGACACCGGCCAACAACGGTGCCAACATTTCCGATTTGGGTGCATACGAGTTAGCCGTCGGGGTGACCTTCGGTACACTCCAGGACGATATCATGACCGGCACAGCGGGGGTCGACACATTGCTGGGCCTGTCCGGGGACGACACCCTGATCAGCCTGTCAGGGTCTGATAGCCTATTCGGCGGCGATGGTATGGATACAGCCGATTACTCGGCATCAGGGGCGGGCGTCGAGGTGCGCCTGAACGGTGGCGCGAACTCCGACCAGCTGACCGGTGGCGGCGGTGCGGATACGTTCGAGTTCACCGTGACGGTCGGCATCGACCGGATCACGGACTGGCAGGACGGGACGGATGTGCTCGACTTCACGGCGGACGGGCTCGGGTTCGGGGACTTCGCGGTGTCCACCTTCGGAGGCGGGGCGGGGACATCCCTCATCGGCGGCGGCTATGTCGTCTGTCTCGAGGGCGTGCCCATCGCCGACATCGACGCGACCGATTTCATATAGTCTGAGGCTCTGTTCCCTGTCAGCGACCGTGAGCCTGATCGGTTGTTTTGCTTGCGGAGGATGTCTGGCTTATCGCAGCCCGCCATGGGAGCGAATATGAGCAAGAACTCCGGGCTGTACAGGGTAGGAATTGTGGTTTCAGGAAGTGTTCGCCGAACTGGTACGAGAGTGGGTGCAGTCGATCGGCTTGGAACCAAGCGTGTTCGGTACGCACTCGAAGCGTCGCACGAGAGCCGCGCAGATCTATCGGAAGACGGGGATCTGCGGGCGGTGCAACTTCTATTCGGCCACACCAAGATGGACAGCACGGTCCGTTGTTTGGGCGTTGAACTCGAAGATGCGCTCGCAATTTCCGAAGCCGTTGAAATCTGAAGACGAGTGGCCGCTCGATGAGGGCGGCCCACTCCGGACCTCGGTGGGTAGGAACTTTGCCGCGATCCCGCACTCGAAGTACGGACATGCGCCCCAGCAAGTCCGGTGCGGCTCAGAGCCCAGAAATCAGTGTCAGTAGCATAAGTTCCGGAAAACGCTGCGTCGTTCGTAGTTCTGCACCCAAACGTTGCTTCAACGATCGCTCCACATGAACGCGCCTCCGAAGCGAACAGTGGCGCAGTGGTCTCTGCATTGTCCAGTCTTCCAAGCAAAGACAACAACCAAAGGGAGAGCGCAGATGCTTGATGCGACCGTTCAGGATCAGAGACAGGCCATTCTGGATAGCTTTGGCGCCGCGTTGGAAAGCGAAGACGTTGCGGGCTTTGCCGTCGCCGGTCGCTTGTGTCTGCCGTGGGCCGAACTGTACATTCTGGCTCGAAGTCACTAGACGCACGATAGCATCTGGTCGCGGGATGGCGCATCTCGAACCCTGCCACTCCGACACGTAAGGTTTGGCGACACCTCATAACAACAGAAAACGAAACCTTGAAAAAAGCTCTTGCAGACGCGCTCGAACTTCGTGGGTATGCGTCCCTGACCGCAGTTCAGGAACAAGTGACTCAAACTGATCTCATCGGGGCCGACCTGATAGTTTCGGCTCAGACCGGATCTGGCAAGACTATCGGCTTCGGACTGGCGATTGCGCCGACCTTGCTCGGCGATCAAGAGATGTTTGCGCCAGCCGCCCTTCCGTTCGGCTTGATCCTGGCGCCGACGCGCGAACTGGCGATGCAGGTCAAGCGCGAGCTGACCTGGCTCTATGCCAAGGCCGGGGCGACGGTCGCCTCATGCGTGGGCGGAATGGACATGCGCGATGAACGGCGCGGTCTGCAACGCGGGGCCCACATCGTCGTGGCGACACCTGGGCGTTTGCGTGACCACCTGACCCGTGGCTCAATTGACCTAAGCGACCTCCGGGCCGTCGTTCTGGATGAAGCTGACGAGATGCTTGACCTCGGCTTTCGCGAAGATCTGGAGTTCATCCTCGGCGAAGCGCCGGAGGAGCGTCAGACGCTGATGTTCTCAGCCACGGTGCCCAGGTCCATCACAGCCCTTGCGAAGACCTATCAGAAGGGCGCGATCCGCGTCTCGACCACGGCCGAAAAGTCCCAGCACACCGACATTGAGTATCAGGCAATGTCGGTCGCAGGTCGAGATGCCGAGAACGCGATCATCAATGTCCTGCGCTACTTTGAGGCGCCAAGTGCTCTGGTCTTTGCCAACACGCGGTCCATGGTCAACCGCCTGACCACGCGGCTGTCCAATCGCGGTTTCTCGGTGGTGGCGTTGTCCGGAGAGCTGTCGCAGACCGAGCGCACCCACGCGCTACAGGCGATGCGGGATGGACGGGCCCGCGTTTGTGTTGCAACCGATGTGGCCGCGCGGGGCATCGATTTGCCGAACCTTGATTTGGTGGTTCATGCTGAACTGCCGACCAATCACGAGACGCTGTTGCACAGGTCGGGTCGGACGGGTCGGGCCGGGCGCAAGGGGGTTAGCGTGCTGATCGTGCCGCCCTCGGCTCGGCGTAAAGCCGAGCGCATGTTGGCGTCGAGCAAACTTCAGGCCGATTGGGGGAGTGCTCCCTCGGCCGATGCCGTCCGGGCCCGTGACCAAGAGCGGATGTTCGCTGATCCGGGCTGGCTGGCCGATATTGCTGAGAGCGAGCTGGAAGCAGTACAGGGTCTGCTGGACCGGTTCAGCCCCGATCAGATCGCAGCGCAGTTCTTGCGGCTCCACGCCGGCCAACATTCCGCACCGGAAGAGCTGTCAGTTTTCGACACCAAGCCCAAGCCGCGAAAGGAATTCGGCCCTAGCGTCTGGTTCTCGGTTTCAGGCGGGCACAGTCAACGTGCCGAGCCACGACGGTTGATCCCAGCGCTCTGCAAGGCAGGAGGGATCAGCAGCCAGGATATTGGGGCGATCCGAATTGCCCATAGCGAGTCCCTTGTCGAGATCCGTCAGAGCAGCGTGGACACGTTTCTTGACGCCATCGGGCCCGAGCTGGTCGTCGGGAATGGTTCGACACTCACCCGGGTTGATGCGCCGCCTTCCGAAGGCGAGTCGCCGGGCTTGGCGTCAGAGCGCCGGTCCCGGGGTGCGAAACGGGCCCGCGCCCTTGCTGAGAAACCAGACAACGCGGTGCGCTCAGACGGCGTAGCGTATGAGGCGCCCAATCATCGGAAAACCAAGCCCACCCTGGAGCGCTTGAGTGATGCGGAGGCTCCCGAGCTGCGAGCGCGTCCAGACACCTCCGGCGCCCCCAAAACGCCACCACACAATCCCAAGGGGCCACCACCGCCCAAGGGCAAAGCCACAAGCAAGAAGAACAAGGCACGCAAACTGGCAGCAAGACACGACGGACAGCCTCGTCTGGGGAAATCTCGGACGCGCAGTCGCGCTAGTAAGTGAAGCAAAGTAAGTTGCGGGCACCACGCACGAACGACCAAAGTTGCAAATCTGAGTTGCAGCATTGACCTGCCTATCGAACTGCAGCATTCGGTCGCGCGCGGCATACAGACGAAAAAGCCTCTAGTTTGCTGCGTGAGATCAAAGTTCATCGCGCTTCGGACAGTGACATCACCGAGGTATCCTGCAGAGACAGGATCGACGATGGCACAGACGCCAATTGGCGAAAGAGGTTTGGCGGGGCGTCCAACTCCCAACGGGCTGAACGAAGAGTCTGGAGAAACGTAAGAGGCGACTACACCACGACGACGGATCGGTGATCCGCCTGGGCTCGCACTACCCAAACTATGTCCCCTGAGTGGACTTGGCGCGCCGGAAGTCTCCGATATGCACAATCGGTCAGCTCTCAATGCCGGAGTTTCCCGCGGTCAGCACCCAACTTGCAACCACTTGGAGATGAAGTCTCGTGGCAGAAGGCGCTCCCGCAGCCTCACCGAATTCTCATCAGACGTGACTGGCCGGACGGCCGTTCGCGCGCCACACCTGTCCGCTGGCAGGTTCCGGACCGTGTAGCTCAGGCACCGGACGCAAAACGGAGGAGCAGCCCAATGACATGGCAGATAAAGTACCCACGGCAGATCGTGTGCTTGGCTTTGGCGGCCGCGCTGTTGGTACCATCGGCTGGCGCCGTGGCAGAGACGCGGACCCCCACCCCACATGCGATCGCGCAGTTCGGCGCGCCTCCGGCCTCTCCCTCTGGGGAGCTGTCTGCCGAGGTTCAACAGGGCATCCGCACTGCGCTGATCGACAGCTTGGAACACGGGGCCTGGGGCAGCGAGCAGCGCAGCGCCCTGCAGGTGCTGGCGGCCTCCGGGGACCCTCGGCTCTCCTGGCTGATCAGTGACGCCGTGCGTTTCGCGTGGGACCGCGAGCGGCACGAGGCGCTGACGAACACCGCGGCTGCCCTGCTCGACATCGAGTTTCGCACCCCCAACCGTTGGATCGAGCTGACCAATCATCTGATCGCCTGGAACATCCCCGCCTATCCTGGCTATCTGGACCACAAGCGCGCCATCTTCCTGACCTTCGGGCCGGAGTGGCGGGACCTGTTTGTCGAGGGCGACATCGATTGGCGGCTTGTGTCGTGGGGCGGCGTCCCGATCGACAACCGCGCGTATGGTACCACCGACGTCCCTTGCAACTGCATCCCGGCAGCCGATAACCCCGAGGTTAGCACCGCCGCGGAAGCGACTTGGCTGGGAGATGAGGACATCGTCTTCGGCATCGCGGTGAACGGCGAGTATCGGGCTTATCCTCGACGCATCATGGAGGTGCGCGAGATGGTCAACGACACGCTTGGTGGGCGGGATCTCGGCATCCCGTACTGCACGCTATGCGGTGCCGCCCAGGCCTACTTCACAGACGTGCTGCCCGAGCGGACCGCGCGGCCAGTCCTGCGCACCTCGGGCCTGCTGATCCGGTCGAACAAGGTGATGTACGACATCACCACCTACTCAGTGTTCGACACGTTTCTAGGGAAGGCCGTCACCGGGCCGTTGGCGGGCAAGGGCGTGCAACTCCCGCAAGTGAGCGTTGTCACCACCGACTGGGGCACCTGGAAGCGGCAGCATCCCGAGACGACGGTCTTGGTGGAACGACTGGCGCTCGGCCGTGACTTCGACTTCCGCAACGGGCGCGATGCGAACGGGCCAATCTTTCCGGTGGGAGATGTTGATCCCCGCCTCCCGGTGCATGAGGACGTCATCGGCATACTCACGGCGGCGGGTGAGCCCGTAGCGTTTCAGCGGAGCTCCGCCTTCGCCGCCCTGAAGAGTGGCGCCGAGATTGTCTATCAGGACATGCGCCTGGAACTCGATGCTGGGGGAATTAGGGCCGTTGGCCCCGATGGGGTCGACCTGGTCAGCCACGAAGCGTTCTGGTTCGCCTGGTCTCAGTTCCATCCCGGGACGGCTCTCTGGACACCGTAGCACCGAGATCGGTGGCGACCCGTCTGGAGCGCACTGCCCGCCATCTGCGCTTGCGTGTGCTCAAGCGCACGTCAGGCAATCTCATAAGTATCGGTGAAGCTGCCTCCTGCGAAAGCCAGCTGTGACGTTGCGCAACCGAAAAGTGCACGCAGCTGCCCCAAAGACCAGAACGGGCCACCCGGTAACCCCAATGATCAGACCGAGACGTGCCTCAAGCGGGCGTCCGCACTGCTCAGATAGCAGACGTAGGCTCCACAGTGCACCAGCGGCAACATGTGCGCACCTTCAGGTATCCAGGGACCTGGTCGACTACACCCGTTCTACCAAGTCTGCCAGTTAGTGATGGAACAGCGTCCTGAGCAAGTGTTTGATCATCAACACGGCGGAGGTTGTGGCCCAGGCCCCACCGAACCTTCTTCCACCCTGTACGGGCGCGTGATCTCGGCGACCTGTGCGAACGTCCATCGCGTCAAGCGGATCGATCATAGGATCTCCCATCAACCCGGTAGACGCCAGTAGGTTTACGGACCCAAGGGGGTCCGCAGTCTCATCGTGGATTGCCTGTTCGGCTCGTCGGTATTGCTGAGCACTTTTGTCGGTCGCAGTTGTCTGAGATTCGGGCGCTCGAGAAGGGGAACACACGTCTCAAGAAGATCGTGGTCGAGCGCGAGTTGGACAGTTAGGCATTCATGCCGCCACCGGTTCGAGGCAAATGCCGAACGACCCTCAAGGAGCGCCGCGATTCTTCGAAGCCAAAGGCCTGACGACCGAGCAGCAACGTCGGGCCGTCGTCCATACGCGCCAGAGGCTCGGCACGTCTGAGCGGCGCACCTGTCGCGTGATGGGCGTGGCGCGTTCCAACGTGCACTACAGGCCGAACCCGCAGGGTGATGACGTACTCCGCCTCGCCGTGATCCGGCTGGCGAAGACGTATGGCCGGTACGGTTGCCGTAGAAACGGCGAGTTGCTCCACGCCGAAGGCTGGCGGGTGAACCACAAGAAGGTCGAGAGACTTTGGCGCGAAGAGGGCCTGCATCTCCCGGAGCGGGACAAGAAACGCAAGCGGCACTATCACCACCATGCGACGGCGATCCCGCTGCGGCCACTTTACCCGAACCACATCTGGTTAGTGGATCAGGTTCACGATAGGCTGAGCAACGGTCCGCCCTACAACATGTTCACCGTCCTCGAGGAGTACATGCGCGAGGCGCTTTGCGTGACTGTCGCGACCCGGATGGGCTCACACGAGGTGCTCGAGGCGCTCATCTCGCTGATCCTCGAGCGCGGCGACCGGCCAATCTGCGCTCGGACAACGACGCCGAGTTTGTCGCTGAGCCCTCCAGGGCTCGCTCAGGCGGGTCGGCGTGGAACCGATGTGTGTCCCCGGGCTGCCCTGGGAGAATGGATACAACAAGCGTTTCAACGGAACACTGCGCCGCGAGATGCTCGACGACGAACGGTTCTCAACCACCCGCCAGGCCCAAGCCGTGATCGATATCTGGCCCAAGCAGTACAACGAAACCCGCCCGCATGAGGCGCTCGGCAGGCGTTCGCTAGTGCCGGAGACTGTTCAGTAACATCGCCAAAACGTGGCTCAATCAAAGGGTGCTAGATACGCTGCTGTGATGCGTCCGGTCCTCAGACATTCGATTTTGCGATGCGAGTGCGACAGATGCGCTCCTCAATCGGGGCGACGGTTCGAGTGTTGGCGCGAGTAGAGTAGGCGCTCCGATCGACCGCCCCCTTCCAACATCAGACGCAGAAGTCTCCGCTACTGGAAGCATTTGCCAGTCCTGTCTCGAACCTAAACACATATCAGGCGAAGTGACAGGATACGCGTCGGCCGTTTCCAAGTTCGCGTAGCGCAGGCTCTTCAATGCTGCATCGTTCCTGAGCTACAGGGCATCTTGGGTGGAACTTGCAGCCGGGTGGCGGGTTGGTGGGGCTCGGGATTTCGCCCTCGAGCCGCTGACCCTTGCCGCGGTCATCGGGGTCCAAAGACGGGATCGCGCTAAGCAGCGCCTTGGTGTACGGATGACGTGGCACCTGGAAAAGGTCCCGCGTGGGGGCCGTCTCCACAAGTCGTCCTAGATACATCACGGCGACATGGTCGCAAGTGTGGGCGACCACTGACAGATCGTGGCTGATGAACAGATACGTCAGCCCAAGATCGCTCTGCAACTGTTTCAATAGGTTCAGCACATCCGCCTGAATCGAGACATCGAGCGCTGCAACAGATTCGTCCGCCACGACAAAGCCCGGGTTTGACACGAGTGCGCGGGCGATGGAGATGCGCTGGCGCTGTCCGCCAGAGAACGCGTGCGGAAACCGGCGTAGATGTTCCAGGTTCAGGCGACACTTCGCGGCAATCTCGCGCACGCGCTCATCAGTTTCCGCGCGGTTGGCGGTCAGTCGCATAACCTCCAGCGGTTCGGCAATGATATCGCGCACCGTCATCCGCGGCGAAAGGGCTGCGTAGGGGTCCTGAAAGATCAGCTGCGCGCGGGTCCGGAAATCCTTTAGTTCGCTCTTGCTGAGATCCGAGAGGTCATAGTCGACTTCGCCATCGTTGAAATGCACGGAACCGTCGCTGATCGGTGCCGCGCGAAGTAAGGCGCGCCCAAAGGTCGTTTTTCCGGAACCACTTTCTCCAACCAGTCCGAAGAACGCGCCACGCGGAATGTCAACAGAGACGCCCTCCACTGCGCGTACAAGATCAGTGGCCCCGAAAATGTTCCGCCCAATCGGAAAGCGGACCGACAGGTCTCTGGTGCTGATGAGAGGTTTTCCGCTCACTCCAGCCCCGCCTCCGATGCAGCAATTGTGCAAGCGACCTCGTGGGTAGGCGAGAACGCCTGAATTGTCGGCACGGTGCTGCATCGCGGATCTGCCCTGGCACAACGGGTGTTGAATACGCAGCCTGTCGGACGATCAAGCGGGCTGGGAATGTCCCCCGGCACCGGGATCAGTGGTGCATCAAGGTCATCCAGACTCGGCAACGCATTCAGCAGGCCCTGAGTGTAAGGATGGATCGGGTCCCTGATAACCTCGCGCACTGGCCCCTGCTCGACCAGTCGGCCCAGATACATCACTGCTACCTTGTCCGCGGTCTGGGCAATCACCCCCAGGTCATGGGTGATGAAAATGATGCCCATGCCAAATTCAGATACAAGATCCTTCATCAGGTCGATTACCTGCGCCTGGATGGTCACGTCCAACGCTGTGGTTGGCTCATCGGCGATCAGCAGCTTCGGTCGAGTTGACAGTGCCATCGCAATCATCGCGCGCTGGCGCATGCCTCCGCTGAGCTCGAACGCGTATTGCTTGAAGCGCTTGGATGCATCCGAGATGCCAACCCGTTCGAGCATCTTGACCGAGGTTGCGGCAGCGTCTTTCCTGGACACCGCTTTGTGCAGCATGAGTTGTTCGACCATCTGGTCGCCGATGGTGATGGCCGGCGCGAAACTCGCCATGGGTTCCTGAAAGATCATCGAGACTGCACCGCCCCGCACCAGTTTCATGTCACTGGATTTTCTCAGGTTGAGAACATCGATCTGCCGACCATCGAGATCCAGCAGGATCTGAGATCCGGATTCGTAGACCGCGTTGCCCGGATTCAGCTTCATGATCGACTTGGCGGTTACCGACTTGCCGGACCCACTTTCGCCGACAAGCCCCATGATCTCGCCGGGCTCCAGCGTGAATGAGACATCATCGACTGCAGTGACGAGCCCTTCGTCTGTCTTGAATTGCAGCTTCAGGTTCTGAACGCTGAGCAGGCTCACTTCTTTGTCCCCGAGTAAGGATCAGCCGCATCGCGCAGACCGTCGCCGACGAAGACGAATGCCAGTACCAGAATGACGAAGAAGATCGCCGGGATTGCCTCCCATTGATAGTTCTGCAGCACGTCCGCTTCCGAGACGTTCTTGAGCATCACGCCCAACGAGTTCACCGGATCTTTCAGCCCTAGCCCGATGAAAGACAACGCGGTTTCAGACAGCACCATGTACGGAAACGAGATGATCAGATCGACCAGAATATAGGATGTGAAACTTGGCAAGAGGTGGCGCCGTATGATGTGGCCCGAAGAAGCTCCGCAAAGCTGTGCCGCCAGCACATATTCCTGGCTGCGTTCAGCGAGCAGGTGCGTTCGGATCCGCCGGGCTAGCGTGGGCCAGCCGATCAGACCAAGGATGCAGGCGATCACGAAGAACCGCGTTTCGGACGACATTTCAGGGTAGTATTCGAACAGGATCGCGGAGATCGCCATGAACAACGGGATCGAGGGAATGGTGCGGACCGTATCTGTTACCATCTGGATCACACTGTCGATCCAGCCGCCGAAGTAGCCAGCGACGCCTCCAATGAGCAACGCCATGACGAAGGCGATCAGGACGCCGATCGTGCCGACCGCCATCGAGGTCCAGACCGCGTGCAACGTGCGGCCGAACAGGTCCTTACCTTCACCATCCGTACCAAAGATGTGGATCTTGCCGCCCTCGAGCCCGAACAAATGCGTCGTGAAGGTCAGCGCCTTGATCCCGCCATCCAGCGCCTGTCCCGGCAGGTCCCAGGACCAGTCGATGAAGCTGTACTCCCAATCCTGCACGAAGAACTGGACATAGAGCCGCTTGTCCTCGTTGACCGTGGGCGTGCGGCGCAGAGTGGCCATGTCCAGCTTCATCTCGACAGGATGGATGAAGGGGGTCCAGGAACAACCGCTTGAATCGCAGAACTGTGGAACCTGAGGTGCACCGTTCAAGTAATCCTTGTCCCGGCCCGCAACCGTCGGGTCATAGGGCGACAGAAAGGGTGCAAAGAAGCCAGCCAGTACGATCAGCACCAGAAACCAGCCAGCGATCATTGCGGTGCGGTTCTTGCGGAACCTGGCCCAGATCAGCTGTGACTGGCTGGCCGTAAAGTATGCTTCCTTGGCGGCGTCTACGGTGGTGTTGGCCATGGCACTATCCCAAGAGTCCTCGACGCACACGCGGGTCGATCAGGGCCAGCGCAATGTCAGTCAGAAAATTCACGAACACGATCGAAGCCGTGAGAAGAAAGATGATCGCCCCCGCAAGCTGTTGGTCGTTGGACCTGCCCAGCGCCTCGAAAAGCAGGAAACCGGACTCGTATAGCACCAGGATAATCGCCACCACGGGCAGCTCGTTGAAGATGCGGTTCATGTCGAAACCCAACGAATTCACGACCGGCCCCAGCGAATGACGCGCCGGGTAGCGCCACAAGAGCGTCTGTCCGGTAACGCCGCGTGCGGAGGCGGCGGTAACGTAGAGCTTGCCGAGTTCGTCGAGCATGAGTGCCCGCACGGTTTGCAGTGCGAATGCGGTCGCCGACCAGCCAAGCACCAGAATGGGCAGCCAGGCTCGGCTCATGAAATCGGCGAACTTGTCCCACGACCACGGTGCATCGCGATACTCGTTCGAGAACAGACCAAACAGCAGATCATCAAACAGCAGCGCCCAGAGCAGCACGACGACCAGTGCAAGTAGGAAGTTCGGGATCGCCAAGCCCAGATAGCTGAAGAACCGCAGCGAGCTGTTGAAGAAGACGTTGTTCGAGGCCGCAGCGTAAATGCCGACCGGCACGGCAACAGCATAGGCCACGATCAGCGAAGCGACGACGATACCAAGGCTGATCCAGAACTTGTCCTTCAACAGGTCGTTGATCGACTGGCGCAGAATGCAGCTCTGGCCGAACTCGCCTTTCAAAAAGACATCGCCGATCCAGGCACCCCACCGTATCAGAAACGGCTGATCCAGTCCCAGGCGCACACGTTCGGCCTGAATGTCGGCCTGCGTGATGTTCTGCCCGGTCGTGGCCTTGAAGGCGACGTAACGTTCAGCGCAATCAGCAGGCACCCATTCCATCAGGGTAAAGACAATCAGCGATACAGCCAGCAGCGTGATGATCGCCATCAGGGCCCGCATGAGAGTGAACTGGATGAACCGCACGTGACCCCCTCACGGTTTGCTCCGGACAACGTGGGCCGTTGTCCGGAGCCATGTCAAAGCATTGTTTCGCAGGTGCGAAATGAAATGCCGAGTTGGGGCCGTCGTGTCACTCTTCCAGCCACCACTGCGTCGCGCGGTAGGGATAGGTCCGGTAATACTCGTAGGACCAAGTCTTGAACTCGGTGAAGTTCTTCAGCTTGTTCGAATGGATGATCGGGTTTGGAGCCGACACCGTGCCGATGAACAACAACTGCTCGGCCATGGTCGCGGCCAGCTCGGCACCAATCTGAGCTGCCTCGGCCGAGCCGGGAGCCTGCTGCTGGAAGGATTCGACGTTTTGAATCATGTCCTTGGCCCATTGCGGCGGCTCGATACCTTCAGCACCATCCGTATCGATCCACTTCGACCACAGCATGCCGTTTCGCGAACCGAAATAGTTCTCGTACGGCGGCACCCACAGCTCGTTGTTGCCAAGCACGATTGCGACCGGCTGGCCCTTGCCCCAGGTGATCACGTCCAGTTTGTTCGCCGACTGGGCCGAGCGATACTCGTCCGGTGTGACCTCCTTGACGGTCGTGTTGATGCCCACGTCCTTCCAATTCTGAGCTACGAACTCCATTACGGCTGCGGGGCCGCCCTGGGTGGCGAACTGCAGGTTGATAGTCAGAGGATCGCCATTTGGCAGTTCGCGCAGACCGTCCCCGTCGACATCGATGAGCCCGAGCTCGTCAAACGCCGCATTGGCGGCGTCTGGATCGAACTCCGTTGCATAGGTTGCCCACTTAGGGTCGACGAATTCCGGGACCGGCGAAAACCCGATATAGGCCGAAGGCGTTCCCAGCCCGAAGTAGGTCGTCTCGTTCATCTCTGGGCGGTTGATTGCGTGGCTCATCGCCTTGCGGAACCGAAGATCCGAGAAGATGGCACGTTTCGCTTCATTCTCGTGGGTAACGTTGAGCCCGAACACGACCTGCGTGATGGTCGGCCTTATGTGGACAGTGTAACCGCCCTTCTCCTGGCCTTCCAACAGTTGCGGAGCCGAGGGCAGTTGCAGCGACTGCGACTTGTAGTCGACCTCACCCGCAGCGATCTTCAGGATGCGGACTTCGTTCTCATTGATGTACCGCTCGTCCTGCTCGTTGATGTAAGGCAACTGGTTGCCCGCTGTGTCGACCTGGTGGAAATACGGGTTGGCGACTAGGTGACGTCCCTCGGTGGTGTCCGAGGTATAGATATACGCCTCTAGCGTCGGCTGTGTTGCATAGGGCAGGGTTGGCGCCTTGGCCGCGTC
The DNA here is from genome assembly GCA_039033215.1 of Pseudomonadota bacterium. Classification (GTDB taxonomy): domain Bacteria; phylum Pseudomonadota; class Alphaproteobacteria; order Rhodobacterales; family Rhodobacteraceae; genus Thermohalobaculum. Next base: position 23,711 of record JBCCDA010000037.1, read on the forward strand.
TCGCAGCATCGGCGAAGGCGTGTCGGTCCAGTCAGACTGGCCGTAGTAGAAATTGACCACCTCATAGCCGCTCTCGAACCCGATCTTCTTTGCCTCGGCATCCGCATTCGGGTTGATCGCCGGATGGTATATGCCAAGGAAGTGCTTGGGCTGAAACGGCTGTGCGTAGCTGTTTGCGAAGTGCGCCAGGAAGCCCGGCTTGGGCGCCGCCATCTCGAAGCGCACGGTCTGCGGATCAACAATCACGACGTTCATCTTCTCGCCGCCCGCCAGCAAGAAGTCCTTTGGCTTGCCGATGACATTGGTGTCGAAATTGAGGTTGTCGTACCAGAACTTGACATCTTCTGCCGTGAACGGTGCCCCGTCCGACCATTTGTGGCCCTTGCGCAGGAAGAAGGTCAGCTGCGTGAAGTCGTCGTTCCAGTCCCAGCCCGTGGCAATGTTGGGCACGATGGTCTGAAGGTCGTCCGAGAAACGCACGAAGTTGACGTGTCGGATCGACAGGAAGTCCGAGGTGCCGGCTTCGGTTGCGTTTGACAGAGCGTCAAGTTGACCGCCGTACTGGCCGATCGAGTCGTATGGAACCACGACCAGCGGCTCTTCCGGCAGACGCTCGGCCAGTGGTGCCAATGCAGGGTTGCCCTGGATCTTTGCGTTCAGGTCGCCAATTGCCGGGTTCTCCTGAAAGCTCATCTCGCAGCTTGCCGCTTTCTGGAACTCGGCCAATTCGAACTGCTGCGGGAACGCGCCGGTGATACCCTGATCGTCGGCAACGGTGATTGCCGGGCAATCGGCAGCTTGAGCGCCGTTCGCGCTCAGACTGACGGCAATCGCGATTAGCGACGCGCCAAGAACTGCAGAGCTTCTCATCTAACTTCCCCTCTGGAATTGGAATCACGCGCAGATGCCGCGCGCACGCTCTCCAAACGCTAGTTAAGCTTTGTGATGTTTGCCATTCAATTCTGTGACGTTTCCCCTGGCGATCAGAGTCGTACCGCCCCCCCGGAGCTTCAGAGCAAATGAGAGTTCTCCCTGAAGACGATAGCAACACGCTCGCCCAAGGGTGGCGAAGTCGGACTATGGTATCGGCTTCTGCAACGACAACTCTGGGTTCGAACTGGACCTCTGATGCACCGCGCAGCGTGTCATCTCGTGGTCGAGTTGGAGGATCCCCTTGCAATCGCTCAGGCAGTCAAAGTCTGACTTTCTGTTCCCGTTTCTTCGGGCGGCCCGCGACCAGCCACCGCCTGCTCGACCGATGCTGCAATGCACCGCCAAAACTCTGGCGAGCAATGCCTGCGCTAGGAGCTTTCATCGCCGGTTCGACCAGCATAGTGTCCCGCAGGCGCCAAACCCGTCCCAGCAGGAGAGCAACTATGGACCTCAAGACGATCTATGGGGATCTCGACGGAACGGGCCTCGCGGATCTGGTGCGCCAGGGCGAAGTCACGCCGCTGGAACTCGTCGACGAAGCGATACGGCGGACTGAAGCGGTGAACGGTGCACTGAACGCGGTGATCACGCGCATGTTCGATCATGCCCGCGACGCCGCTCGCGCGCCGCTCCCCGACGGCCCCTTTGCGGGTGTGCCTTTCCTGATGAAGGATTTTCTGGCCGAGGTTGCCGGCCATCCTTTCTACGAGGGCAGTGACTTCCTCGACGGCTACGTGCCGGCTCACGACAGCGAGATCTACCGGCGCTTCACCCGCGCGGGCCTGATCACCGTCGGCAAGACAAACCTGCCAGAGATGGCCATCGGCGCTACGACCGAGCCGCGCAGGTTCGGCCCAACGCGTAACCCCTGGAACGCTGGCCGGACGCCCGGCGGCTCGAGTGGCGGCGCAGCGGCTGCGGTGGCCGCGCGCGTGGTTCCCATGGCGCATGGCAACGACGTCGGTGGATCGATCCGTATCCCCGCCTCATGCTGCGGGCTGGTTGGCCTGAAGCCGACGCGCGCGCGGATTACGCTTGCGCCTCATTACGGCGATCTCTTCGCTGGTTACCTAGCCGAGGGCGCCCTTACGCGCAGCGTGCGCGATACCGCCGGCCTTCTAGACGCGATCGCGGGGCCCGATATCGGCGAACCCTATGCCGCGCCGCCGCCCGAACGCCCCTTCTCAAGCGAGATCGGGGCTGATCCGGGCCGACTGCGCATCGGCTTCTCGACCACGACGCCACTGGGCGATCCGCTAGACTCGGAGTGCTTGATGGCGGTCGAAGCGGCCGCGGCTCTATGCGAAGCGTGTGGCCACGACGTGGTCGAAGCGGCGCCCGACTTCGACGCGATGACACTGTGGACGAACTTCACGAGCGTGCTGGCAGGCGGCATCGCCTGGGCACTGGCGGACTGGTCGCGTCGCCTGGATCGCCCGTTGGACGAGGCGGCGTTCGAACCGTTCGTCTGGGCCTTCGCGGAGCGCGGTCGCAGCCTGAGCGCGTCCGATCACCTTCTCGCGGTCCAGGATGTGCAGGCGCAGGTCCGGCGATGCAGCCAGTTCTTCGAGGACTATGATCTGTGGCTGACGCCGACGCTCGGCCAACCGCCTGTACCGCTCGGCACGCTGGTCTACACCGGTGATCCGGTCGAACTGCGCCGCCGCTCGGCCGCGTTCAATCCCTACAACTACGTCAGCAATGCAAGCGGTCAGCCCGCGATCTCGCTACCGCTGCACTGGTCGGCCGAGGATCTTCCTATCGGGACGATGTTCACCGGGCGCTACGGAGACGAGGCGACCTTGCTTCGGATCGCCGCGCAGTTGGAAGAAGCGCAGCCATGGGTCGAGCGGAGCCCGCCGGTCTGCGCACGCTGAACGTGTAAATGGCAAGAGCGTCCGGCGCCGGCAATGACCAGAGCGTCAAGGCCTGTTACCTACCCGATCGACCCGCTGCTCCGATGGCGCCAGACAAGCGGCGTTTGAGCGCTGCTGCTGCAGTTATCGCGTCCGCTTGTCCCAGACCGACTCCACCATGTACGAACGCAAGGTGGAAGACTACTCACTCGCGACAGTCAAGGTCGCGACCGACTCTGAGGGGACATCAATGTTCCGCCTAGTCCGCTGCGTCGCAGCCCGTCGGGTCGGACGTTCGCTGCATGTGCGAGACCGAGCCGACGGCGGACTGATAGTGTTCGGGGATAAAGCCGCCGTTCGACCAAGCGGATCGGTTTTCGAGAACTGCAGGTTCTCAGGTATCCAGTAGGCATTTCGGGTAAGCATCGGTTGTTTCGGGGTTGCCAGAAGCTTCAAAGGCCGGACCCTTGAGCATGCCCCGGTGCCGAACGTCGTTGGCGGAATCGTTTGCATGCCCTCCAACCGTGGTTCCACCGTGTGGAAGATCGTGATCGTGACAACTTCTGCCAACGTCTCCGCAAGTGAGGGGGATCAATCACGAAACCGTCCGCGGTACGATTTTCGTGCGACCCGACCACGAACATCGCGCGTCGACCTAGATTGGACCACGCTCTGTGAATACACTGGGAGCACATCGTGTCACATCGCTCCCAAAGATCACCTTGCTCGCCGCTAATTGAATTTTTCCGCGCGTAAATGTATGACGTAAGTCTGGTGGTAAGTTGGCCGAACGGAAGGCGGGGCAATGCGGCACGAACGCGTAAGGACGATGGAAGAGTTTGCGTCGTTGAGCGGGATTTCTCGACCGACCCTATCCAAGTACTTCAACGATCCGAACTCTGTGCGTCCATCGACAAGAGAGCGGGTGGAGGCGGCCCTGCAACGCTTCGACTACACGCCCAACGTATACGCCATCAATCAAAACAGACACCTGACCCGAAACATTGGGATTGTCGTGCCCTATCTGGCCGATCCGTTCTTCGCGGAGGTTGCGCGTAACCTGGAGCCGCTTTGCGCACAGTCGAGCTTTAATCCGATCCTGCTGAGCTCACATGGGGATCCTGACCGGGAGGTTGAGAACCTTGAGAACCTCCGTGCGCTCCGACCGGCCGGGGTTTTGCTGGCGCCGCTCGGCCGTCGTTCCAGACGCGAACATGTCGAGGCGTTTTGCAGCGATGTACCTACGGTTCTTTTCGACTGCGATATCGAGGGTGTCGGTGACGCTTTTTTTGGCTCGAACAACCATCAGAGCATTGGTCTGATCGTTGAATACCTGAATCGCACCGCTGAGCCGCCGGCGTTCTTCGAGATGCGCAATGCACCCAATCCAAACGCCAACAAGCGCCGCGCCGCGTATGAGGCGGCAATGCGGGCTCTGGGCCACGAGCCAATGATCCTCATCGCTGAAGGTTCGGGTTGGAACTTCGAAGAGACTGCCTGCGCTGAGGCCGGACGAATGATGGCGTCGCGCATGTTGCCCACGGACACCGTCTTATGCAGCAATGATCGCCTTGCTATCGGGTTTCTCGCGGCGGCTTACGAGCGCGGATACCGCGTTGGTATCGGCCAAGGGCATGCCCTGCGCGTCGCCGGACACGACGATCATCCGTATTCGCGGTTCACGTGTCCGTCGTTGACAACTGTTTCCCAAAACTACGATTCTATCGCAGGTCAGAGCCTCGATCTGCTTCTGACAATCATAAACTCTGGCGAGCGCCCGGACGTGAAGCAATCCGTCCTGTTTGACGGCGTATTGGCTATGCGAAAGTCCGCATGAAATCTTACGCGCGTAAAGTACTTGATTGACGCGAATCCCAATCTCTGCGTAAGTAATGAAAAACACGTCCAAAAGGGAGGACACCGATGTTTCTGAAGCGCATTTTTTGCGCCACGACGGCGCTCATGCTCTGTACGACGGCGACGTTCGCCCAGCAGAGCACCATCACCATCGCCACGGTCAACAACGGCGATATGATTAGAATGCAGAGTTACTCGGACCAATTCACGGCAGAAACGGGTATTGCTGTCGAGTGGGTCACGCTGGAAGAGAACGTCCTGCGCCAGCGCGTCACAACGGACATCACCACCAAGGGCGGTCAGTTCGACATCATGACGATCGGCATGTACGAGACCCCGATCTGGGGTGAGAACGGTTGGCTTGTACCGCTGGATGGCCTTTCTGACGAATACGATGTCGACGATATCCTGCCTGCGATGGCAGGCGGGCTCAGCCATGATGGCACGCTCTACGCAGCACCGTTTTACGGTGAGAGTTCGATGATCATGTACCGCAAGGACCTGATGGCTGCCGCCGGCTTGGAGATGCCCGAGGCACCAAGCTGGGATTTTATACGCACGGCTGCTGCCGAAATGACGGACAGGGACAACGACATCAACGGCATTTGCCTGCGCGGGAAAGCCGGATGGGGTGAGGGAGGCGCGTTCATCACCGCCATGTCGAACTCATTCGGTGCGCGGTGGTTTGATGAGGATTGGAAGCCGCAGTTCGATCAGCCGGAATGGGAGCAGACACTCACATTCTTCGTGGAGATGATGGATAAGTCCGGCCCGGCTGGCTACGCGACTAACGGGTTCAATGAGAACCTCTCGCTGTTCCAGCAGGGGAAATGCGGGATGTGGATCGACGCGACCGTCGCGGCGTCCTTCGTAACGAACCCGGAAGATTCCACTGTGGCGGACAGTGTTGGATTTGCGCTGGCGCCTGATACGGGGCTGGGCAAGCGGTCGAACTGGCTTTGGGCCTGGGCGTTGGCGATCCCGGCAGGCACTGATCAGGAAGCCGAAGCGAAGCAGTTCATCGAGTGGGCGACATCCAAGGCCTACATCGAGTTGGTGGCCGCGAAAGAAGGCTGGGCCAATGTCCCCCCGGGTGCGCGTGTCTCCCTGTATGATAACCCCGAGTACCAGGCTGTGCCTTTTGCCGAGATGACGCTGCGGTCCATCCTGTCCGCGGACCCCAACTCGCCGACAGTGAAGCCGGTTCCCTATGTCGGCATCCAGTTCGCTGCGATCCCCGAGTTTGCCGGCATCGCCAGCCAGGTCAGCCAAGAGTTCTCGGCGGTTTATGCGGGGCAGCAGACGGTTCAGGAAGCACTTGAGAAAGCGCAAGCCATCGCCACCGAAGAAATGGAGGCTGCTGGCTACTGACCAGTGCCTCTCGGGCGGCGATCTCGCCGCCCGCACGTCCTCGCCCAAACACTCCCCCGGAGCAGGCCAAGCGCCTGAGCAGAGAGGTTTTGCGTCATGGCGACCCAGCAATCGAGATCCGCCGCGCGCCTGATGATGGCACCTGCCGTGGTACTTCTTCTGGGGTGGATGCTCGTACCCCTGATAATGACGCTGTGGTTCTCATTTCGTAAGTACCTGCCCCTTCGTGGCGGAGACTTGGGTTGGACCGGGTTCGACAACTACGTCCGCTTCGTCACTTCCAGCGCCTTCTGGCCCAGCGTTCAGACCACACTGATCATCGTCGGTGGGATCCTTGTCATCACAGTTGTACTGGGCGTGCTGCTGGCGCTGCTGCTTGATCAGCCGATCTGGGGACAGGGCATCGTCCGTATCCTTGTGATCGCTCCGTTCTTCGTCATGCCTACAGTCTCTGCGTTGGTATGGAAGAACATGTTCATGGATCCAACAAATGGCCTGTTCGCGCATCTCTGGAGGTTCTTCGGGGCCGAACCGGTGTCATGGCTCAGCGAGGCGCCACTTGCCTCGATCGTGATGATCGTCTCGTGGCAATGGTTGCCTTTCGCGACGTTGATCCTGCTGACCGCCGTCCAATCGCTGGATAGCGAACAGTTGGAAGCTGCTGAGATGGACGGCGCTTCGCCGATCGCCCGGTTCGGGTACATCGTGTTGCCGCATCTCAGCCGAGCGATCACGATCGTTATTCTGATTCAGACGATCTTTCTCTTGTCCATCTTTGCCGAGATTTTCGTGACCACCGGCGGTGCCTTCGGGACACGGACTCTCACTTACCTCATCTACCAGCGGGTGCTTGAGAGCCAGAATGTCGGCCTGGGCAGTGCGGGGGGCGTGTACGCGATCATCCTCGCCAATATCGTCGCCATCTTCCTGATGCGCATCGTTGGCAAGAACCTGGACCGCTGAGGAGCACACTATGGCACGTGCAGTTACACCACGCCGCAAAGCCCTCACTACGGCAGCCGCATGGACTATCGGTCTCCTGATCTTCTTTCCGATCCTCTGGACGGTCCTCACCAGCTTCAAGACCGAGGCCGAGGCGATTGCGAGCCCCCCGCTGTTCCTGAACTTCAGCTGGACGCTGGAGAACTACGCGGTCGTTCAGGAACGCTCGGACTACATGCGTTTTCTGATCAACTCGGTCATCATTGCAGGCGGCTCTACCTTGCTGGGGGTGATCGTTGCGGTGCCGGCGGCCTGGTCGATGGCTTTCGTTCCATCACGTCGAACCAAGGATATCCTGCTTTGGATGCTTTCCACCAAAATGCTGCCTGCGGTCGGCGTGCTGTACCCGATCTATCTTATATGCATCGAGTTGGGTCTCCTGGACAACCGCGCGGCACTGGTCGTGATCCTGATGTTGATCAACCTGCCGATAATCGTTTGGATGCTCTACACTTACTTCCGCGAGATCCCGGGCGAGATCCTGGAAGCCGCGCGGATGGATGGTGCTGGCCTGCGTGAGGAGATCCTGTACGTCCTGACGCCGATGGCCATTCCCGGCATCGCCTCCACCGTGCTTCTGAACTTCATCTTGGCATGGAATGAGGCGTTCTGGACGCTGAACCTCACGGCTGCAAAGGCCGCGCCTCTGACGGCGTTTATCGCCAGCTACTCCAGCCCGGAGGGGCTTTTCTACGCGAAGCTCTCGGCAGCCTCGACCATGGCGATCGCACCGATCCTGATCCTCGGCTGGTTCAGCCAGAAGCAATTGGTGCGCGGCCTCACCTTCGGCGCAGTCAAGTAAGGAGTTCTGACATGGGACAGATCACACTCGAGAAGGTGACCAAGAGCTTTGGCGAGTTGCAGGTTATTCCGCCGTTGGACCTGACCATAAATGACGGCGAGTTTTGCGTCTTCGTCGGCCCGTCGGGATGCGGCAAGTCCACCCTGCTACGTCTGATCGCCGGGTTGGAGGACATCACTTCCGGCGCGATCCAGATCGATGGCACAGACGCCTCGGACATGTCGCCTGCAAAGCGGGGGCTGGCCATGGTGTTCCAGTCCTACGCACTTTATCCGCACATGAGCGTCCGCAAGAACATCGCCTTTCCGATGCGCATGGCCGGGCTTCCCCAGGACGAGCAGAACCGCCGTATCGAGGCGGCCGCGAACGCGCTGAACCTGACCGACTATCTGGATCGTCGACCGGGTCAGCTGTCGGGCGGTCAACGCCAGCGGGTTGCCATCGGCCGGGCGATTGTGCGCGAGCCTTCAGCGTTCTTGTTCGATGAGCCGCTTTCCAACCTCGACGCCGCTTTGCGTGTGGGGATGCGGTTAGAGATCAGCGAGTTGCACGAACGGCTTAAGACCACAATGATCTACGTTACTCACGACCAGGTGGAAGCCATGACCATGGCTGACAAAATCGTGGTGCTGCGGGCCGGACACATCGAGCAAGTAGGCAGCCCGCTCGAGCTCTACCGAACCCCGCGCAACCTCTTCGTGGCGGGCTTTATCGGCAGCCCGAAGATGAACCTAATCGAGGGTACTGCGGCGGAACGATACGATGCGCGCACGATTGGCGTCCGGCCCGAGCACATTGACGTGGCCGAGGAGGGCCCCTGGGCCGGTACCGTCGGTGTCGCTGAGCATCTTGGATCGGACACGTTCCTCCATGTGCACGGTACCGACCTGGCCGAGATACTGACCGTCCGCGTGAATGGGGAGGTTAGCCTGCGCCATGGCGACACGGTGCGGCTGAACCCGAGGGCAGACCAGATCCACCGCTTCGACGCGTCTGGACTTAGGATTGCATAGTGCGCTTGGCGGGCAAGACGGCGCTGATCACGGGCGCGGCCCGAGGCATCGGGCTGGCCTTCGCACGTGCCTACGTGCATGAAGGCGCGCGCGTGGCCCTTGCGGATATGGATATTGCGCGGGCCACAGCGGCAGCAAAAGAGATTGGCGACGCTGCCAACGCCATCGAGATGGATGTATCCGATCAGTCCGCAATCGAGACCGGCGTCACCGAAGCCATAGATGTCCTCGGACAGATTGACATCCTGATCAACAATGCGGCCGTTTTCACCGCTGCCCCGATCGCTGATATCACGCGACACGACTACGCCCGCGCCTTCGAAATCAATGTGGCCGGGACGCTGTTTACCCTTCAAACCGTTGCTCGACACATGATCTCCAAGTGCATCCAGGGCAGGATCATAAACATGGCCAGCCAAGCTGGCCGCCGAGGAGAACCGCTTGTTGCTGTCTATTGCGCCACCAAGGCCGCTGTGATCAGCCTGACCCAATCCGCAGCGCTCGACCTGATCCGCCACGGCATCAACGTGAACGCTATCTCTCCCGGAGTCGTGGATGGCGAGCACTGGGACGCGGTGGACGCCCGGTTTGCTGAACTCGAGGGCAAGGTGACCGGTCAGAAGAAGAGGGAAGTGGGCGAAGCCGTACCATTCGGCCGCATGGGCGTGCCCGAGGACCTGATCGGCATGGCCATCTTCCTTGCAAGTGACGAGGCTCGCTACATCCTGGCACAAACGTACAACGTGGACGGCGGACAATGGATGAGTTGACGCCTTCACAACATGTTCAGCTTAGTCGATCGGCTTTGCAAGAAGTGCCCATCAAGGTTGGACGCCCCAGTTATGCCTTCGCGGACCTGTCCCCCGGCATCGTCCACATCGGGGTTGGCAACTTTTTTCGTGCTCACATGTCATGGTATCAGCATCGGCTGATGCAGCAGGGGCTGGCGCTCGATTGGGCGATCGTTGGCGCTGGCGTTCGACCGAACGACGCCGCGATGCGCGAGAAGCTGCTGGGTCAGGATTGTTTGACAACCCTGATCGAGCTGCGCCCCGACGGCACCTCGGCCGAGATCTGCGGGACGATGTTGGACTTTCTCCCGGTTCAGAGCGAAAACACCGCCCTGATCGACCAGATGTCTGATCCTCGCATCCGCATTGTTACGCTCACCGTGACCGAGGGCGGGTACTTCGTGAACCCTTCGACGGGTACATTCGACGCCAACCACCCAGACATTGCCTTCGACATCGCCCACCCTAAGACCCCGCGCACCGCATTCGGCGCAATTGCTGCCGCGCTGGCCCGCAGGCGCGCTGAGGACCAGGGCCCCTTCACGGTACAAAGCTGTGACAACATGCGTGGGAACGGAGACATTACACGCAACGCGATCATCTTGCTCGCCCGCATGATCGACCCGGACCTCGCAAACTGGATCGAAACGCACTGCACGTTCCCGAATTCCATGGTTGATTGCATCGTGCCCGCCACGGGCCCGGCCGAGATCGCCAAGGTTAGGGAGTTCGGTATCTGCGACGCCGCGCCTGTCACACACGAGAACTATCGCCAATGGGTGATCGAGGATGCCTTCTGCGCTGGACGCCCAGAATGGGAGCGCGTGGGCGCGACCTTCACCGACCGGGTCCACGACTACGAGACCATGAAGATCCGGGTGTTGAACGCCGGTCATCAGGTTCTTGCGAATGCAGGCGAGCTGCTTTCGGTCGAGACGATCGCGGACTGCATGGCCCACCCCGAAATCGCCGGGTTCTTCAGAAAGGTGCAGCACGAGGAGATTGTCCCGCAGGTCGCTCCCGTTCCCGGAATGACGCCGTTGGAATACGTGGCGCTGATCGAGACGCGCTTCGCCAATCCGGCGATCCGGGACACCACGCGTCGGGTCGCGTTTGATGGGTCGTCAAGACACACCGGGTTCGTCCAGCCGATCCTCAGGGATGCGCTGGAATCTGGCAAGACCGTCGAAGGATTGAGCCTTGTAGAGGCGCTTTGGGCAAGAATGTGCGCCGGTACACGAGAAGATGGGACGGAGATCGCGCCGAATGATCCGAACTGGAACGCGCTGCAGAGAGTTGCCTTGACTGCAAAGGACCGTCCATTGGCGTGGCTGGAACAGCGCGACATCTACGACCACTTGGCCGAGGACAGACGGTTCTCCACGGCATTCGACCGATGGCTCCGTGTGATCTGGGACAAGGGTACGCTTTCAGCGCTCGCGGCCTACTTGGGCACTGACGGGACCAGGTGAAACAATTGTTCGAAGAGCTGAAGAAACGACTCACGTCACGCGGCATCACTCTGAGTCACGGTGCAAAGCGCTCGTAATAGAACGGAACTGCGTGATGATTCTCTGCTGCGGTGAAGCCCTGATTGACATGTTACCCGCTCCGATTGATCGGTGCGGATCGGGTTGGGCACCGTTTGCAGGCGGTGCCGTGTTCAACACCGCGATCGCTCTGGGGCGTTTAGGCGTGTCGGTGGGCCTGCTGACCGGCCTCTCGACTGACAACTTCGGCCAGATTCTGCGCGCGGCGCTGACGGAAGCCAACGTCGACATTACCTTGGCGGTCGCAACGGACCGAAAGACCACGCTTGCCTTCGTCACACTGAAAGATGGTGTCGCAGAGTACAGCTTCTACGACGAGTGTTCTGCCACGCGGATGCTTCAGATAGAGGAGATCCCACCTCTTCCCAGAGATGTGACAACCCTATTCTTTGGTGGGATCAGTTTGGCAAGCGAGCCCTGTGCGAGCGCCCTGGAACAGCTTCAGGTCAGGGAAGGGGCAGGCAGGATATCTGTGCTCGATCCTAACGTCCGACCGGCGTTTCTGACCGACGAGGTTGGCTACCGCGCGCGGATCGACCGAATGATGCGTCGGTCCGACATAGTGAAGATCTCGGACGAGGATCTGATCTGGCTGTTCCCGGACGACCGCCCCCTTTCCGAGAAGATGCTCGAGATTCTGGATCACGGGCCCTCCATAGTTGTGACGACGCTTGGAAGCGAGGGGGCTACAGCGGTCTGCCGCGACGGGGTGGAGATCACAGTTCCCGCAAAGCCCGTACCTGTCGTCGATACCGTGGGGGCAGGTGATACGTTCAACGCCGGGTTCCTCACAAAGCTTGCCGAACATGGGGATCTGGATTGCAACCGGCTTGCATCTGTTGACCGCGGAACTCTACATGCGGCACTCGAATATGGTGTGGCCGCTGCAGCCTACTCCGTGGCTCATGCTGGAGCACGACCACCCCGCCGGATAGACTTGGCCTAGTGTGCCGGCTTGACCACTGCTAACGGTCCGCATTCCGATGAGCGGAGTCTGACTTCCTGATACGCGAGGGAAAGCCTGCTTTCAGTGCCAATCAATTGATCCCCTAGTTTGATCCGAAGACTGCCCGATGCTCTGTCCCCGAGATCTCGGCCACCCGGAGCTGAAAAGTCCAGGCTGTATCACGCGGCGGGCTGGCAGCGCCGTCGGGATTTGCGAGCGTGATGGGAACCTTGTAGCCGATCGCGCTGTGGGGTCGGTCGT
>JBCCDA010000038.1:0-35133 GCA_039033215.1 Pseudomonadota bacterium
ACCCCTTCATACAGCGTGTAGATCGCCTCGTTGATCATCGGCAGAAGGATCCGGTTGACGATGAAGGCCGGGACATCCTCGGACACCGCAGCGGTCTTGCCAAGGCGGTCGACGACGCCCTGCATGGTATTGAACGTCTCTTCGTCCGTGGCGATGCCTCTGATCAGTTCGACAAGGTGCATCACGGGGACGGGGTTCATGAAGTGAAGCCCCATGAACCGCTCGGGCCGGTCCGTCGTTGACGCAAGGCGCGTGATCGAAATGGACGAAGTGTTCGTCGTCAGGATCGTCTGGTCGCCAAGATGCGGCGCGAGATCGCCGAAAATCTGGACCTTGACGGCCTCCTTCTCGACCGCGGACTCCACGATCAAATCCGACGGGCCGACCTTGGACAGGTCTGTCTCGGCGGCAATTCGGCCAACCGACGCATCGCGATCTGCGGCAGTGATCTTCCCGCGCTCCACGGCCCGGTCGAGTTGTTGCGCGATGAAGCCGATGCCTTCGTCGATGCGCGTTTGCTCGATATCGCTGAGCACCACATCGTATCCGGCGACCGCGAACACCTGCGCGATGCCGACTCCCATTTGTCCGGCGCCGATGACGCCAACGGTGCGGATGTCCATTCACTTACCCCAGTCCAGTGTCTCGCTCTTGCGGCGAGGTTCGCCCGCTTATGACGCGGTGCAGCATCAAACGTTATTGGCCCTTCCCCCCGCTTGGCAAGCGCATTGACTGCGATTTCCGCGCAAGATTGTTTCGATTCCATGATGGGCACCCGGAACGGACAACCGGTGGCTGCCAACGCGCACCATGCAGTTGCAGGGTGAGGTGAACGCGCCGCGGGGAAGCGCGGACAACACCTCGTCCGGGCATTTCTCGTCGTTGGCTACCCCGAACTCCGACCGGCTTTGCGTCCGCCATCCGCATCATGTTAGCACCGCGACGTGCTGATGCCATCCGGAGGGCCTCGTGAGCCAAGCAGATGAAATCCGCCCGACGCCGAGGGCGGCGGTGCTGATCGACGCGGACAACGCGTCCGCGACGCATGCACCTCAGATCTTCGAGGAGATCGCGCGGTTCGCGGAAGCGAACGTTCGGCGCATTTACGGGGACTTTTCGGGTACGCGCCTGCGTTCGTGGCGCGGACAGCTCCAGCCGCTCGCGATCGTGCCGACGCAGCAGTTCAACTACACCACGGGCAAGAACGCGGCCGATATCACCCTGGTCATCGATGCGATGGACCTGATGCACGACGGGATGGTCGATACGTTCTGTCTGGTGAGCTCGGACAGTGATTTCACCCGGTTGGCTCAGCGGCTGCGCGAGAACGGAAAGACGGTCATCGGGTTCGGGGAACGCAAGACGCCCGAGGCATTTCGCAACGCCTGCAACCGCTTCATCTACTTCGACAACCTCGGGTCGGACCCCGAGCAGGAGGAGGCAGGCGAGAAGCCGGAGAAACGTCCGCCGTCGAAGGCCACCCCGCTGATCCTGAAAGCCCTCGTCGAACACGAGGATGATGAGGGGTGGGCGAGCCTCGGTCCCCTCGGCCGCCGGTTGCAGCAGATCGCGCCGGACTTTGATCCGCGCGACTATGGCTCGACAAAGCTGCTGGATGTCGTCCGCAAGGCCGGTGCCTTCGAGATCCAGAGGTCGGATGGCGGGCCGCTTCGCATCCGTCACAAGCGTACCCGGCGCAAGGCCGGATCCTAGGAACCGCCCGGCAGGTTGGAAGGACCGAAGCTGGCAGGCAGCAGGTCATCCAGCGTGAAACGCGCCTGCTCTCCGGCGTCATCGCAGATGACGATCGTTGCCGTGGCCGCCGCGAACTCCCGGATCTTCTGGCGGCATCCGCCGCAGGGCGTACACAGATGCGGGCCGGGTCCAGCGATGGCGATGGCAGCAATACGGCGTCCACCTGCGGCGATCATCGCCGATATCGCGCCGGCCTCGGCACAGGTCCCTTCGGGATAGGCCGAGTTCTCGACGTTGCAGCCAACGTGCACAGCCCCTTGTTCATCGAGAATGGCCGCGCCCACGGCGTGATTCGAGTACGGGGCGTACGCCTGCTGGCGGATTGCCTGCGCCGCCGCGATCAAGGCGTCAGTGCTCTTTGACATAGGGCGATCCCAAGGCGCGTGGCGGGATGGCGCGGCCAAAGAACCCCGCCAGCAGAACAACTGTGAGGACATACGGCAGCACGGGGATCAGCGCGACGGGCGCCTCGCCGATCAAGGGGATCTCGACCCCCTGGAGCCGGGGGGCGACTGTATCGAGAAACCCAAAGAGCATGCACGCCGAAAACGCGAGCCATGGCCGCCACTTGCCAAAGATCATTGCGGCGAGCGCGATGAAGCCCTTGCCCGCGGACATCTCCCTGACAAATCCCGCCCCGTGCGCGGTCGACAGGTACGCCCCCGCGATGCCGCACAGCAATCCCGCGATCAGGACCGCCCGATAGCGCAGCCACGTGACGGAAACACCTGCCGAGTCAATGGCGGCCGGGCTCTCGCCAACCGCACGCAGCCGCAGTCCGAAGGTGGTCCGGTAGAGGCCCCACCAGACCAACCAGACCGAGGCGAAGGCGATGTAGACCAGAAGGTTGTGACCCGAGATCAGCTCGGTCCAGAGCGGTCCGATGACCGGAACACTGGACAGCGTCTCGGCGCCTGGCAGGGAGATCGGACTGAACCGCTGATCCGGCATCAGGGGCGGCGTCTGTCCGCCCTGCTTGAAGAGGGCAATCCCCAGGACAACGGTCAGTCCCGCGGCAAGGATGTTTATGGCGACGCCCGAGATGATCTGCTCGCCCCGATGCGTGATGGTCGCAAAGCCGTGCACGCCGGCGAGCGCCGTCGACACAGCCATCGCCGCAAGAAGGCCCAGCCACGGAGATCCCGACAGCGTTGCCGTCGCCGCGGCGGCGAAGGCGCCTGCCAACAGTTTGCCTTCCAGGCCGATGTCGATCACGCCAGCACGCTCGGACACGAGGCCCGCCATGGCGCACAGGATCAACGGCACGGCAAGCCGGACCGTGCCGTCAAGGACGAGCAGCACATCGACATAGGTGACGGCGAGCTCAGACACTTGGGCGCCTCCTCGCGAAGAGCGCCGCGACCCAGGGCGACACCATATAGGCAAGCGCACCGGAGAAGAGGATGATGAGCCCCTGGACCACCAGGACCATCTCGCGCGTGATGGTCTTGAACTCGAAGTCGAGCTCTGTGCCGCCCTGGTAGAGAGCGCCGAACAGCAGACTTGCCAGCACGATGCCGACGGGGTGGTTCCGCCCCATGAGCGCGACAGCGATCCCGGTGAAGCCGTAGCCTGCGGAGAAGTTCAGGACGAGCTTGTGTTGCACGCCGAGGATCTCGTTCAATGCCATGCAGCCCGCAAGCGCGCCCGAGATGGCCATGGCGACCACGACCATCTGTGGCACGGCGACGCCTGCATAGGCGGCCGCGTCCGGCGAATGCCCGAGGGCGCGGAGCTTGTACCCCCACTTGGTGCGCCAGATCAGCACCCAGACCCCAACGCAGGCCAGAAGTGCGATCACAAAGGAGAGGTTCAGCGGCGATGAGGCGGCGTCGATCCCCATTCCCCGCAGGATCTCGTGGAGCCGAGGCAGCCACGTGCTCTCCGCAAAAGTCGCCGTCTGGGGCGAGCCCTGTCCGCCGCTGCGCAACATGCCTGACAGCAGCCAGACCATCAGCCCCGATGCGATGAAGTTGAACATGATGGTGGTGATCACGACGTGACTGCCGCGATAGGCTTGGAGGTAGCCTGGTATCAGCGCCCAGAGCGCGCCAAAGAGCGCGGCACCCCCGATGGCCAGCAGGATCACCAGCGGCCCTGCGAGCGCAGATCCCAGCCAAAGACAGACCAGTGCGACGCCAAGCCCCCCGAGGGTCGCCTGACCCTCCCCCCCGATGTTGAACAGCTTCGCATGGAAGGCGACGGCGACCGCCAGCCCCGTGAAGATGAAGTTGGTGGTGTAGTAGAGCGTGTAGCCGAGCCCGCCCGGATAGACGAACGCACCGTTCAGCATGACGCCCAGCGCCTTGATCGGGTTCTCGCCCACGGCCGCGATCACGAGACCCGAGACGGCAAGCGCGAGCGTCAGGTTGATCAGCGGGATCAGGCCGATGTCGACCCAGCGGGGCAGCGGGGTCATCGCGCGGTCAGCAGGTCGAGCGCGACGGTGCGGCTGGGGGCCAGGGCGGCCATGCCCGTAGACGGGCGCAGCGAGCGATGCTCGCTGCCGTCGCGCATGCGCGCGACGATGGCCGCCTTGGGCCCCTGCCGCGGGCGGTGCACTTCGTTCGGCGAACCGCTCATGCCGCTTCTCCGGCCATCATGAGACCAAGGCGCTGGTGTGTCGCCTCCGCACTCGACACCTCACCAACGATCCTCCCTGCGTTCATGACTATGATGCGATCGGCCAGAGCCAGGATTTCGTCCAGTTCGACCGAGACCAGCAGGATCGCACAGCCCTTGGCCTTCATCTCGTTGAGCTGGCTGTGAATGAACTCGATCGCGCCGATGTCGACGCCGCGGGTGGGCTGGCCGACCAGCAGCACCGATGGTCCCGCCGCCATCTCTCGTGCCAGGACGAGTTTCTGTTGATTTCCGCCCGAGAATCCCCGGGACGGCAACCGAGGGTTCGGGGGACGGACATCGAAACGCTCGATCAGCGGCCGTGCCTCGTCTTCCATCTTGCCGGGCAGGGCCCAGGAGCCTTCTCCCAAACGCTCGAGGTAGCCAAGAACAGCGTTCTCCCGGGCCTCGAACGGGAGTACCAGCCCCCGCCGGTGGCGATCTTCCGGCACGTGGGCGAGACCGAGCTCCCGCATATCGGCCGGGCCCGCGGGACGGTTGTGGTCGATGACCCGGTTCCCGATCACGACGCGGCCTTTCTGGACTGGCGATAGCCCGGACAGGACGTCCAGCAGTTCGGACTGCCCATTGCCCGAGACCCCTGCGATCCCGAGGATCTCGCCCGACCGAAGCTCGAGCGAGACATCACGCAGACGCGGTGCACCGCTGCTGTCGTGCCAGGAGAGGCCCTCCGCCATGAGTGTGGCGCCCCCGGTGATGGCCTGTGCCGGTACGGTCTCGAGGTTGACCTTGCGGCCGACCATCAACTCCGCGAGCTCGGCTGGGGAGGTCTCCGACGGCACCCTGTGCCCGACCATCTTGCCGCGCCGCATCACGGAGACCGCATCGCACAGCGCCATGATCTCGGCCAGCTTGTGGGTGATCAGCAGGATCGTGACGCCGCTGTCGCGGAGCCCCCGCAGGATGTCGAACATCCGCTCGGTCTCGGCAGGGGTCAGAACGCCCGTGGGTTCGTCGAGGATGAGTATCCGGGCGCCGCGACGCAGGGCCTTGAGGATCTCGACCCGCTGTTGCAGGCCAACCGGCAACTCGCCCGCCAGCGCGTCGGGGTCGACGTCGAGACCGTGCTCGTGCTCGAGACGCAGCAGCTCGGCCCGCACCTCGGCGGCTCCCTTGCGCAGAAGGGTGCCCCCCTCGGAGCCAAGCATGACATTTTCGAGCACCGTGAACGTCGGCACCAGCATGAAGTGCTGATGTACCATCCCGATGCCATGCGCGATCGAGTCGGCGGGCTTCTGAATATCGACCGGCGTTCCCGCGATCTCGATCGAGCCGCTATCGGCGGTGTAGAAGCCATAGAGGATTGAGACGAGCGTCGACTTGCCCGCGCCGTTCTCGCCGATGATGCCGTGGATGCTGCCCGATGCGACATCCAGATCGATGGTGTCGTTGGCCTGGACGGGGCCGAAGCTCTTCGAGATGGCTCGGAGCCGCACGGCTGGCGCGGCTCCGTCTTTCTCCGGGTTCATCCGTTGATCACCCGTGCGGGCAACCTTCGGTCGTGAACCAGTCGTGGACCTCGATGTCACCCGCGATGATCTTGTCCCGTGCACCTTCGACGGCGGCCTTCATGTCGTCTGAGACGAGCGGGGCGTTGTTCTCATCCACCGCCCAATCGACGCCACCCTCGGCGGCACCCAGGATGAAGACGCCTGGCGTGAATTCGGCGTTGAGGCCAGCCAGCAGGGTCTCGTACGCGGCCACGTCCACGCGCTTGAGCATCGAGGTCAGGACCGAGCCCGGTGCGATGCCATTCTGGTTGGAGTCCACTCCGATCGCGAGGTTGCCTGCTTCCGCAGCCGCCTGGATCACGCCCAGACCCGTGCCGCCCGCGGCGTGGTAGACAACGTCCGCGCCGCGATCCATCTGGCCGCGTGCCAGTTCCGCGCCGACCGAGGGGTTGTTCCAGGCCGCCGGGGTCGTGCCGGTCATGTTCTGGTAGATCTCGATGTTCGGGTTGGTGTCCTTCACGCCCTGTACATAGCCGCAGGCGAACTTGCGGATCAGCGGGATGTCCATGCCGCCGATGAAGCCGACCTTGTCGGTCTTGGTGGCCAGCGCGGCGGCGACGCCGACGAGATACGATCCTTCATGCTCCTTGAACGCGTACTGGCGCAGGTTGGGCCGGTCCAGCCAGCTCACGTCGATGATGGCGAACTGAACGTCGGGGTTGTCGGCGGCGACCGCGTCGATCGCATCTGCCTGAGCGAAGCCGACCCCCAGCACCAGCGTGGCGCCGCGCGACACCATCCGGCGCATGGCCTGTTCACGCTGGGTCTCGTTCGTGACTTCGAACTCCATGACCTCGACGCCGGTCTCTTCGATGAAACGTTCGACGCCGTTCCAGACCCCTTCGTTGAAGCTCTTGTCGAACTTGCCGCCCATGTCAAAGACAACGGCGGGTCGGAAATCGGCCGCCCACGCCGTTGAGGCGATCAGGGCAGCGGCGGCGCCTGCGAGCAGGGACTTCAGCATATCTCGGCTCCTCTTGAGAAATTCACGCTGAGCTTAACCACAGCCATGCGGCCGCGTTAAGCGCAAACAGACGTCAGAGCTGGATATGGATGTGGTCGTCGTGTCTGGCGGCATGGCACCCTTGGAAGCGCACCTTTGGGTGGGCGACACCCCAAGACGCTGTGAGGTGCGGCTCTAGCAATATCTTGCCCACCCGACGGTCTGCGGTCAGGTGGGCCATGACCGTGCGCATGCGGGGGCGATCAGGGGTGAGATCGGGCCACAGTGGTTGCAGCCAGTCGAGGTCCCATCGAAGGGTGGGAAACCGCTTTGCACAATCGGTCCGCCCCTGTTCGAAGGCGAAGTAGCCAATGGGTGAGCGCGTGACCCCCCGCCGGTAGCCATCGGCATCGCGATAGTGGAAGGCCAGGTCCACCTTCTCGCCATCGTCGTGGCTGAGATGCGGCAGCAAAGGAAAGCCGTCGCCGAACGGGAAGGATGCGTCCAGGACGAGGGTCGGGGTCCGCGGGTGGCGGGCTTCCGTCGCTTCGGCCAAGTCTTGCAGCACCAACGCCATCTCGGGCACGACATAATGCCGGTTCATCGCGCAGTATATCAGCGATTGCATGCGCAGCGGCTCGCCAATGCAGGGCAAGGGCACGCGGCCCATTTGCGGCGCGACGAAGGCCGCTCCGACCGAGAGCACTGCGTAAGTTCCCAAGAAAGCGGCCCAGCGATGACGGCTTAGGCAGGCGATGAGCCACGCGATCCCACCGAGCTGCGTCAGGAACGTGAGGGTCACGACCCAAAGGCCGTGGCCAAGCAGACGCATCAGAGCTTGCGGACGGTGTCTCCGGCCGAGACGTCGCCGTCTCTTGTCACTCTGGCATAGATCCCGCGGAGCTTCAGGGTGTCACCCTGCCCCGTGTTCACGAAGACGCAGGCGTCGCGGCCATAGCGGTCGATGAACATCTGGCAGCCCTTGTGCTCTTCCTCGGTGATGACCAGTTCGGCCGATCCGATGGCAAAGCGGGTACCCGGCGGCATGTTCAACGGCGTCAGGTCCATGTCGATGAAGAGGTTGTCTCCGGCCGCGGCCCAGTTGTCCTTGTCCCCGGCAATGGCGCGGATCATGCGGCTGGGCATCAGGCAAATTTGTACATCGGGATGGGGCGAGCCGTCCTCGAGTGTGCGCCAGCAGGCTTTGGACCAGTGGTCGCCGTCCACCCCCTTGGCGAGGCTGAGATGCACCGAGGCCGGCGTTCTGCGTTGTCCGCGGTCGGGACGCACCACAATGAGGTCCAACGTGCCGTTGTCCTTGGGTGCCGACAGAACGTCAGGCAACGCCGCTTGCAGTTCGGCGCGGGACTTCGGCGGGCAGATTGCGTCGATGACGGCCATGCTTTCCTCCTCCTGCTGAGGTGTCGACGGTAGCGGCAATGAACACTGCTCGCCAAGAGCTTCCTCGCGAAGGAGGTTTACGGCCGTAAACCCTGGTTTCGGGCGACGGGGTTTACGGCCGTAAACCCCTGCCATGGGCCTCAGCCCTTCAATCCGATCTCCCGCAGGCGTTCCTGCAGGAAGCCGTCCGCGGTGGTACCGGGTTTCAGGACTACCTCGGGTCGGGGATGCAGGAACATGGGCATCGAGAACCGCGCGCCCGTGTCCGTCTTCTCGGGGTTGACCACCCGATGCACGGTCGAGGGGTAGTAGCCGCCCGAGGCCATCTCCAGCATGTCACCGCAGTTTATCACCACCATGCCGGGGTCGCACGGAACGGCATGCCAGCGTCCCTGAGTGTCCTGCGCCTGCAGCCCGGGCGCCGATCCGGCCAGCAGCACGGTGATCAGGTTGATGTCACCGTGAGCGGCGGCGCGGACGGCGCCGGGTTCTGGCGGCGTATCGACGGGTGGGTAGTGGAGGATACGGAGTAGGTTCTGCTTGGAGCCCGCCAGCATGTCGGGCAGCGGTTCTGAGAACCCGGCTTTCACATCGTCCGGTGTCTGCGCCTGCAACCAGCCCAGCAGCGTCGCGCCGATCGCTGTCAGATCACTGTGGAGCGCGCGGGTCTCGACCTCGAGGTCTCCCGGCACACGGCCGTCCGGATAGACGTGATAGAACTCCTTGAGGTCCTTGGCCTTCGCGTCCTTTGCGTTCTCCGACTGGAAGGGGAAGTAGCCGTCCTGGCGGTCGGGGTCGACAACCCAGTCGTGCTTCCAGTCCGAGTTGAAGAAGCCACCCCATGCTGTGTAGGCCGCCTCGATCCGTTCAGGCGTGATCGGATGGTCGGTCAGGACCGCGAATCCTGTCTCCCGAAGCGATCGTGCGAAAGCTGTGGGGGCGTCGGGGTCGGTGTAGCTGACAGTTCGGATGGTGAACATGGGGCTCTCCTGCCAGGGGTCAGGTCTTCCGTGACGCGCGACGCGCGTCCGCGGTTGCGGTGATCTCGAGGAAGCGCGCGGCAACGGTTGCGGCGTCAACGTCCAGGGCCTGTTTGACGGGCCGTGAACCGGCGGAAGGGTCGTGGACCGTGCGGCCGATCTCCTCTCCCTCGGTCACGACCCTGACCGGGCCGTCTCGGAAGGTGAAGTGATGGGGCTCGACGCAGGCCAGGACCGCCGAGGGATCGTGGAGGAAGCAGCCGTCCAGCACTTCTTTTTTTCGATGCCAGTCGAAATAGAACTGAACCGCCCCGTTGAGGAACCCGCCGATCAGGGGAGAGGCCGTCGCGACTGCTGCAAAGTCCTCCGGTGAGCAGCGGGACTTCTCCGTCACGTCCAGCCCGATCAGGGTCATGGGCCAGCCAGCCGACAACACCTCGGCGGCGGCATGCGGATCGTTCCAGATGTTCGCCTCTGCAAAGGTGGTGACGTTGCCGGGAGCCTCGATCGCGCCGCCCATGATCACGACCTCGCGGACCTTGCCGTTGATCGACGGATCAAGGCGTAACGCCAATGCGATGTTCGTGAGCGGCCCCACGGGGCAAAGCGTGATTTGCCCTGGCGCGGCGTTGATCTCCTCCACGATGAACTCTGCGGCACTTCGATGGTCCGGTGCACGCGTGGGCGCAAACGCGGGCAGTTCCCCGAACCCTTCGGGACCGTGCACGAAGTAGGCTGGCGGGTGAAGCGGCTGGACCAGGGGTGCGGCCGCGCCTTCGGCAACGGGGATATCGGATCCCGCCATTTCCACCAACGCCAGGGCGTTGCGGGTCGCCTTGTCCACATGCACGTTGCCAAAGATCGATGTGAGGCCAACAAGTTCGATCTGGGGATGGGCCAGTGCCATGTGGATCGCCATGGCGTCGTCGATCCCGGGATCCGTGTCGATGATCAACTTGGCGGTCATGCGTGATCCTTCAGGAAAGCGTCGATCTCTTCTGCGGTGGGAATTGCATCTGCCGCGCCCGGGCGGGTGACCTGAATGGCGGCGGCGGCCGCTGCGCGCTGAAGCGCCTTGCGCACATCTTGCCCCTGGTCAAGCGCCGCCAGAAAGACGCCGAGGAACGTATCGCCCGCACCGGTCGTGTCGACCGGCACAACCGGGAAGGCTGGTTGGTGGATCTCTCCCTCGGGGCCTCGGTAGCGCGCCCCCTCGGCACCTTCCGTGATCACGACCGCCGGTACCGGCAGCTGATCTGCTGAGACGCCCAGATGCATTGCGAGCTGACGTGCTTCGATTGCGTTCACCGCCAGCAAATCCGTGTCCGGCAGAACCGCCGTCGTCGCAATCGGGTCAAACGGTGCGGCTGCATAGGCGACACGCATCCCTTTCGCCTTTGCGGCATGCGCGGCTTCGACAACGAGATTGGTCTCGTTCTGCACCAAGAGCCAGTCGCTCAAGGAGCGCCGCCCCAGCGCGAGCAAGACGGCGTCACGGGGGACCTGCCGGTTCGCCCCGGGGTGGATCACGATCGAGTTCTCCGCATTGCGATCCACAAAGATGACGGCATGGCCGGTCACCTCTGAGACCGTGGCGGTTTCCGAAATGTCGATGTCAACCGCCTGGAGCCTTTCCAGGCACCACTTGCCGTCGCTGCCGACGGCGCCGACGTGCGAGACCTCTCCGCCCGACATGGCGGCAGCGATCGACATGTTGGCACCTTTGCCGCCGAGGTAGATCGCGTAGCCATCATCGGTCGTCGTCTCGCCCGGTTGGGGCAGATGATCGACACGGTAGACGTGATCGATGTTGATGGATCCAAGGCAGAGGACCGTCATGCCGCCTCCGCCACAGCTGACATGAACGCGTGCAGCTTCGCCCGGTCCAACCGATCGGCTGTTCGCACGCCAGAGCAGACATCGAGGCCAAATGGTCTGACCGTACGCAGGGCGTCGGCGGCGTTGTCGGGGTTGAGCCCACCGGCAAGGAAGACCGGCCCCTGCGCCCGCCGCACAAGCGCGGCGCTGATCTCCCAGTCATGGAGGCGACCCGTCCCGCCAAGCTCATCAGCAGACGGCCGACCGCTGTCCAGAATGAAGGCGTCCGGATCGGTGCCGTAGTGATCAACGAGGTCGAGCGCCCCGCCGTCTTCCACATGGATGACCTGGAACCGCCGCACATCGGGCAGACGCTCGGCCAGCGCCGCGTGGACGGAACGCGCAACATGCCGGACAAGCTGGACCGCGCGAACCGCCGTGAAGCGGACATCTTGGGCGATTGCCTCCGCCGTCTCGGACGATGTCAGCAGGACGGGCGTCACCCACGCGGGGGCGCTAGCGGCGATGCTCCGGCATGTCTCGGCCGTCTGGACCCCAGCGCCTGACGGCATCGGTCCGACCAGACCAACCAGATCAGCGCCAGCCTCCGAGGCCATCGTTGCCTCGTCGGGGGATGCCATGCAGCAGATCTTGATCCGTGGCCGCATCTTCTAGCGATACTTGCCCAAGACCATGCTGGCCGTCCTGAGCGATATGGCGGCCTGCGACAGGCGCTGGGCGGCCGCGTCGCAGTCCGCCTTGCTCTCCACATACCCATCAGCACAACGGACCGACATGTGCAGCGACGATCGCTCCCCTTCCACTTCAGCCTTGTAGTCGTTGAACTTTCCGGTCCGCTGAGCGGTGGCAATCCCATCCAGCACCTGAGGGCAGCTGACATCCTGGCCGCGCAATGCAAACGCAAGTGCCTGGTCGGCGTTCGGCGCCAGGCAGAGCTTCCAGATCACGTCGAGCTGAACGGCGGGGAACATCCGCATCAGTGTGCGGAATCGGTCGGGCAAGCTGAGATATCCGTTCACGACGCCGGTCGGATCCCAGAACTGGTAGCTGGCCACGAACGCGTTGCCTGCGATCCGCTGCCCTGGTGTTCGCGGTGCATCGACAAAGCCCTCAGGCCTTTCCGGCAGGTCCACGCCGTCGCGGACAAAGGCCAGAACGCGCCCTGCGTCGCTGATCAGACGGCCCTGCTCGTCAAACGGGATCAGGGCAACCTCCGCGCCAAAGGGCAGGGGTGCCATGCGCAGGAGGACCGTGCGCCCATCCATATCCAGAACGGCGGTGGCCGTATCTCCGACGGCGTCGGCCTCGAAGTCCTGGCTGAGCCCCTGGGGGTCGTAGAAAGTGCCGCGATAGCCTTGAGAGTCTGGCGCGATGACAATTCGGGCGCCCTCGGCATCGTCGATGCCATAGTAGCCGCCGTTCAGGTCTTCGGCCATGGCAATCGACGCCGACATCCAAGTCAATACCGCCGCAATTCCGGCGAGCAAGCGCACCATTCGGACCTCCCAGACCATTTGCGCCGAGCATATGCATTGCATGCGCCGTGGCAACGGTCGCGCGCATGTTGACACGTCGCCGTGTGCGCGGTTCCGTCTGTCACCCTATGGTTTACCGATCTGTGCTATCCTATGTAGACGTTCAGCCGGTCTCGGGCAGGCCGCAGGCCGGGGTTCTCTATGGATTGGGACAAACTACGGGTGTTTCACGCGGTCGCGGACGCAGGGTCCCTGACGCACGCGGGCGATCAGTTGCGCCTCAGTCAATCCGCGATCAGCCGACAGATTCGCGGGCTCGAGGAACAATTGGGCGCCACGCTCTTTCACCGCCACGCTCGGGGGCTTCTGCTGACCGAGCAGGGGGAGCTTCTCTACAAGGCGACCTTCGACATCTCGCGCCGGCTGACGCAGGCGGCCGCCCAGATCCAGGACTCGAAGGAAGAGGTCTTCGGCGATCTCCGGATCACGACCACGGCGGGGTTCGGGACGTCCTGGTTGGCCTCACGGTTGCCCGCGCTGTTCGAAGCCCATCCCGACCTGTCCGTCAGCCTGATCCTGACCGAGGATTCGCTGGATCTGGGAATGCGGGAGGCCGACGTTGCCATCCGGTTCGGCGAACCAACCCAGGCGGATCTGATCAGGCGGCCGCTCATGCAGGTGCAGATGCGGCTCTACGCATGCGTCGATTACCTGAAGAAACACGGGCAGATCGAGAAGGCGGAGGATCTGACCGATCATCGGCTGATCTCATTCAGCCCGGACGCGCCGCAACCCGAGGAATCGCGGATCTGGGTTGCCTCGAAGTACCAGCCCGAACGGAGCTCGCACGTGACGATGAACAGCTACTTCGGGGTTCTCAAAGCGGCGCGGGCAGGGTTGGGCGTTGCCGCATTGCCCGATTACGTGACGCATGACTATCCCGAGATCGTCAACGTCCTGCCCGAAGATGCCTCGCCCCCGTTCACGATCTACTTCTGCTATCCGGAGGAGCTCCGCCGCTCGCAGCGCGTCCTGGCCTTCCGCGATTTCCTGTTGGGAGAGCTTGCGCGCTTTACGGCAGAGACGTCGCCAAAGCCAAGCCTTGCAGCCAGCGCATAGCCGGTTTTCGGCATCGCGAGGCTACTTGTCTGGCTCGGTAGATAGGCCTATCTGCCTCCCCGGAAGCGCTTCGGCACTTCTGGTAGTGATACCTCCCTGTTGAACTGGCCGGGCCTCGTGCCCGGCTTTTTTTTCAACACCGGGGTAAACGGCCCTCTACCCCAGACGGTCAGCGCCAGAGCCGATCACCAGCGTCAATGCCGGAATAGAGTGACGCCACCTGCTCACCGTAGCCGTTGAACAAGAGGGTCGGGATTTTCTCCTCGGTGCCAAGCACCCGTTCTTGCGCCTGGGTCCACCGCGGATGCGAGACCTCCGGGTTGACGTTGGCCCAAAAACCGTACTCGCGGTTCTGAAGCTGTTCCCAGAAGCTGACGGGCTGCTGATCCGTGAAGCTGATCCGCACGACCGACTTGATCGACTTGAAGCCGTACTTCCACGGCAGGTGCAGCCGGATCGGCGCCCCGAACTGCTTGTGAAGTTCCTTTCCGTAGGCGCCCGTGACCATGAAGGACAGGTCGTTCGCGGCTTCCTCAATGGTGACGCCCTCGACATAGGGCCAGGGCTGCCAGTGCTCGCGCTGGCCGCGGGCGACATCGGGGTTCATGAATGTCTCGAAGCGCAGGTACTTTGCCGACGACAGCGGCCTTGCGAGGGCTACCAGGTCCTTCAGCGGAAAGCCGATCCAGGGGACGACCATCGACCACGCCTCGACGCAGCGGTGGCGATAGACACGCTCCTCGACGCTGACTTTCTTCATGAGGTCTTCGAACCCGATCTCGAAGGGCTCCTCGACCATCCCGTCGATCGAGATGGTCCAGGGATCCGTTGGCAGATCCTGGGCCGCGCGCCAGATGTTCTTGTGGGACCCGAACTCGTAGAAGTTGTTGTATCGGCTGTTGACGTCCTCGGGGGTGACCGGTCGCCCGGGATCGGCAAAGGCCGGATTCGTCGGTGGCTTCGGTGTCCAGGGATCTTCCGGCGCCGCCAGGGCGGGCATTGCAGACAGTCCCGTCAGCGCCGTGACGCCAGCAAGCCACTGACGTCGGTTCAGGAATACATGCTCAGGTGTCGCCTGACGCTCCGGCACAGCCCATCTGGGCGGCGTGATGTTCAGCATGGCTCGCTCCATATTGTCTGGAGGCATAGGTATGACATCAGCGCGCTTCGGCCAACCAACGATCCCTCACGAATGCATCAGGCCCTGACACATGTCTTAGATCCTGTCCGAGACGCGCCGCTCACCACCCCGCGCCCCTCTCAACTACCCAGAATTGTACTCTGGTTGGGCGGTTGGGCGGTTGGGCGGGGATGCGGGGTGGTGAGAGGACTTTTGAAACAGGCTCTCAGTCGTGCACGAACTCTTCTTCGCTGTAGCCCTGCAGATAGAGCAGCGCCGTGAGGTCGCCATGCGCGACCTGCGCATCCGCCTCGGCCGCAACGATCGGCTTGGCGCGAAAGGCGACCCCAAGTCCTGCTGCGCCGATCATCGCGAGGTCGTTTGCCCCGTCTCCGGCCGCCAGGACGGCCTCAGGCGGGAGACCGCGGCGTTCAGTGATCTCGTTCAGGGCATCGAGCTTCGCTGCTCGGCCGAGGATCGGTTCGACCACCTTGCCAGTCAGCCGTGCGTCATCGACCAGCAGGACATTCGCGCGGTTCTCGTGGAACCCCGCGGCGCGCGCGACCCGCTCGGTGAAGAAGGTGAAGCCACCCGAGACCAGCGCCGTGTGGGCCCCGTTCGCCGCCATTGTCCGAACCAGCACCCGCGCGCCCGGGTTGAGGCTGACCCGTTCGGCATAGACGTCCTCGAGCCGCGATTCCTCCAGACCTTTGAGCAACGCGACCCTTGCGCGAAGGGAGTCCTCGAACGAGATTTCACCACGCATGGCCGGTTCGGTGATCGCGACGACCTGTTCGCGCACCCCGGCGAAGTCGGCGACCTCGTCGATACATTCGACCGGGATCATGGTCGAATCCATGTCTGCAATAAGGACCTTCTTGCGTCGCCCAGCTACGGCGACACAGTTGACGTCAACCGGTAGCGTCCCCGGGTCCAGCATCTGGTGGCTGGGCACCGGGATCTCCGCCGCGGAGGACGACAGGCGCCGGGGGGTGCCCACTCCGTCCAGCGCCTGGCAAGCTTCGAAGATATCCTCATCCGCCAACCCGCGCGCGGGATCGGCTGTGAGCACGACCACGTGGGACATCGGTTTGCTCCGGTCGGGTGGGCTGACGCCCACCCTGGGGTTACTCGGCTGCCACCGTCTTGGCCGGCTTGGCGGTCTCCAGCTCCTCCGCCAGAAGGAACGCCAACTCCAATGCCTGGGAGGCGTTCAAGCGGGGATCGCAGGCGGTGCGGTAGCGGTTTGCCAGGTCATCCGAGGACACCTCGTGCATGCCGCCCGTGCATTCCGTCACGTCCTGACCGGTCATCTCGAAGTGCACGCCACCGGGATAGGTCCCCTCGGCTTCGTGGACGTCGAAGAACTCCTTCACCTCGCCGAGCACCTTGTCGAAGGGCCGGTACTTGAGACCGCTATCGGCCTTGAAGGTGTTCCCGTGCATCGGATCGCAGGACCAGACAACGCTCCGCCCGGCGCTCTCGACGGCACGAATCCAGCTGGGCAGGTGCTCGGCCACCTTGCCGGCACCCGTACGGCAGATCAGCGTGAGGCGCCCGGGATCGTTCTCGGGGTTCAGCAGGTCGATCAGGCGCACAAGCTCATCGGGCGCAAGGCTTGGCCCGCACTTGAGGCCGATCGGGTTGATGACACCCCGGCAGAACTCGACATGCGCGCCGTCGGGCTGGCGCGTGCGGTCGCCGATCCAGATCATGTGGCCCGAGCCCGCCACCCATTCGCCGGAGGTGGAGTCCAGTCGCGCGAGCGGTTCTTCGTATTCGAGCAGCAGTGCTTCGTGCGAAGTGTAGTAGTCGACCCCCCTCAACGGATGGGCATTCTCAGACGTCACGCCGGTCGAGGCCATGAAGTCCACCGCGTCCTGAATCCGCTTGGCCATCTTGAGGTACTGCTCGGACTGCGGCGAGCCCTTCGCGAACCCCAGGTTCCACGCCGCGACCCGGTGCAGATCTGCATAACCGCCCTGGCTGAATGCCCTGAGCAGGTTCAGCGTTGCCGCGGATTGCAGGTACGCCTGTTCCATCCGCGCGGGATCCGGGATCCGGGACTCCGCTGTGAAGGCGATATCGTTGACGATGTCACCCCGGTATGACGGAAGCTCCACGCCATCGATCGTCTCGGTGCCTGCCGATCGCGGCTTGGCAAACTGCCCGGCCATCCGGCCGACCTTCACGACGGGCTTGTGAGCACCGAACGTGAGCACCACAGCCATCTGCAGCAGAACCCGAAACGTGTCGCGGATGTTGTCCGCGCCGAATTCGGCGAAGCTCTCCGCACAATCGCCGCCTTGCAGCAGGAAAGCGTCACCAGCCGCCACCTTCGCCAGCTTGGCCCGCAGCGCGCGGGCTTCGCCTGCGAAGACCAGCGGTGGATAGCTCGCAAGTTTGGCCGTCACGGCGTCGAGCGCCGCCCGATCGGGATATTCGGGCATCTGAAGCCCGTTCCGGTTGCGCCAGCTATCGCGTGTCCACGCGGCGTTCATGGGTCACCCCTCCGATTCACCTGTTCTTGCCGTCGTATAACTGAGGTCTCGCGGGCTTGCCAGTCGTGCAGATCGCACTATACGGGCTTGACGCACAGAATCCGCCGGGGAATGGTCCCGCGCTGATAACGTGGTGTCGGGGTATTGCGGTGACGCACCAGACCGGTCAAGTGGACAAGGCTAGGGAGTTCGTATTCCTGCTGATTCCGCAGTTTTCGATGATTGCCTTCGCTGCCGCGATCGAGCCGCTTCGCATTGCCAATCGCATGGCGCGGCGCGAGCTGTACTCTTGGCGCATCGCGACGGAGACCGGTGGTCCCGCCATGTGTTCCAATGGCTGCGAGATCAGCGCCGACATCGGGCTTGCGGACCTTCCGCGCGGCTCATCGATCGTGGTCTGCTCCGGCCTCGGCCTGAAAGACGGCGAATCGCGTGCGGTCCTCACCTGGCTTCGCAAGCAACAGCGGTTGGGTGTTGGTCTGGGCGCTGTGTGCACGGGGAGCCATGTCCTGGCGAAGGCCGGGCTTCTGGATGGCAAGCGCTGCACCATTCACTGGGAGAACCAGGCGGCCTTCATGGAGGATTTTCCAGACACGGAGGTCTCCAACCTGCTGTTCTGTGTCGATGATGGCGTGTTCACCTGCGCGGGCGGGACTGCCGCCGCCGACATGATGCTGCACCTGATCGGGGAAGAGCACGGCTCGGAGCTTGCAGCGTCGATCGCGGACTCGATCATCCATGCGCCGGTGCGCCGTGAACAAGACGAACAACGCCTCTCGGTCCCCGCCCGGATCGGTGTGCGCCACCCGAAGCTTGTGAACATCATCCAGACGATGGAGCAGAACACCGAGGAACCGATCAGCCCGTCCGAGCTTGCCAAGGGCGTTGCCATGTCGACCCGTCAGTTGGAGCGGCTGTTCCGGCGGTATCTCAACCGCTCGCCCAAGCGCTACTACATGGAGCTGCGGCTCGAGAAAGCGCGGAACCTGTTGCTGCAGACCGATATGTCCGTGATCAACGTGGCGCTGGCCTGTGGCTTCACCTCGCCCAGCCACTTCTCCAAGTGCTACCGCAATCACTTCAACCGCACGCCCTACCGCGAGCGCGGATCACCGACTGCGCAGAGGGCCCCCGCCTGAGATGAGCCGCCCGGAACCCCCGCCGCGGAGCGCCTATCGCACCTTCAGACCGATCACGACGCGGTGGATGGACAACGACGTCTACGGCCACGTCAACAACGTGGTCTACTATTCCTTCTTCGATACGGTCGTCAGCGGACATCTGCTGGAGGCTGGCGTGATCCAACCGGGTGTCAGCCCCGTCATCGGCCTCGCGGTCAATTCCCATTGCAACTACTTCAGCCAGGTATCGTTCCCTGACCGGGTCACAGGCGGGCTGCGGGTAGATCGCATCGGAAACTCCTCGGTCCAGTACGGCATCGGCATCTTCCGAAACGACGAGGATACCGCCGCTGCCTCCGGCCATTTCACCCACGTCTATGTCGACGCCGCATCGCACAGCCCGGTCAGTTTGCCCACCGACCTGCGCGCCGTGCTGGAAGCGCTGTTGATCGCCTGACGCACTGCACAAATCGCTTGCATGGATGGGCACCTTGGCTAACGCTCGGTCCCAATCACAAGACGTGACAAACGATCAGGAGGTATCCATGAAGCCCCGCAGTTCTCGTTTTCGCCCCAGCCGCCGCGGTTTTCTGGCTGGCACCGGCGCTGTCGCCGCCGGGCTGACACTGCCGAAGCATGCCTTCGCGGCCGGGCAGCTCAATTTCTACAACTGGGACACCTACATCGGTGAGACCACGCTTCAGGATTTCACGTCCGATACCGGCATCAACGTTCAGTACGATCTCTTTGCCGATAACGATGAGCTGTTCGCGAAGTTCAAGAACGGCAATCCGGGCTACGACTTGATCGTGCCGACGAATGATTATGTCGAGCGGATGATCATCGCCGAAATGCTGGATGAGCTGGATCACTCCAAGATCCCGAACATGTCCAACATTACGCCAGCGTTCATGAACGCCACCTTCGATCCGGGACGGAAGTACTCGCTACCGTATATGTGGGGGACGATCGGCGTGGGCTACCGCAAGTCCAAGTCAGACGGCGTGCCCGATAGCTGGGCGGACCTCTACACCTCGGACGCATTCGCGGGCAAGATCGCCATGCTGTCGGATGCGCAGAACGTGTTTGGCTCGGCGCTGAAGCTGATGGGCAAGTCGCTGAACGACTGGACCGATGAGAACATCGCCGCGGCCGAGGCGATGCTGCTGGCTCAGAAGGACAAGATCGCCGCCTTCGCGCCCGACAACGGGCAGGATCTGCTGCTGGCGGGCGAGGTCGACATCGCCATGGAGTGGAACGGCGATATCCTCCAGGTCATGGAGGAGGACGACGACATCGGGTTTGTCGTGCCGAAGGAGGGCGGCTTGCTCTGGGAGGATACGCTCTGCGTGCCGAAGGGCGCCCCGAACCCCGAGGCCGCGCACCAGATGATCAACTACCTTCTGGACGCCGAGGTCGGGCGCGATCTGGCCGAGTACATCTACTACGCAACGCCAAACGCGGCCGCGAAGGAACTGACCGCGGACGAGTACAAGAACAATCCGGCGATCTTCCCCTCCGACGAGACGCTGGCCATGTGCGAGGCCGCGACCTTCCCGGGCACCGAGATCGTCCAGAAGATCGAAGCCGCCTGGACGCGCGTGAAGGCCGCGGGCTGAGCGATGGCCGTGGTCCGGCGTTGCTGGGCAATCTGGGCGGTTGGAGCCGGCCATAAGATGAAGGGAGGCTTGGCATGACGGCCAAGCCTTCCGCGACACCGATCGGGGTGCGGAGGGTGCCGGTATCGGCAGCCGGGCAGTCTACGCACTTTCGGGCGTTCTACCCCTCCGAGGGCACGCCGGATACGGTGACCATTGACCCTTGGCACTTCAGCGCAGTTTTGGACGGAAGGCCCAAATCCGGGTCCCATGGGCTTGTCCTGATTTCGCACGGCTTCGACGGGAACGATCTGGGCCATCATTTGCTGGCGGCCGATCTGGTCTCACGCGGGTTCGTCGTCGCCGCCGTGCAGCACATCGACGACCGCCTGCGGATCGGGACGCGCGACCATTTCCGGCTGCGAGCAGGCGAGGTGTCGGCGACCTTGGAGGTGCTGCTGGACGATCCGCTCCTCGGCCCCGTCATCGACGGCGAGCGCATTGGCGCATTCGGCTATTCTCTTGGCGGGTTGACGGTGTTGCTGGCGGCGGGGGGCGTGATCTCGCTGGACCGGATGTATATGCACTGCGCGGCAAACGCATCCGATGATCCCATCTTCTGTGCTCTCGCAATGGGTCAAGCGCAGATGGCACCCGATGCGACCTCTGCCGCGCCACGTAGTACCCCCGTCGAAGCGGCTCCGCCCGTTCCCGTCAAGGCGATTGCCCTTGCGGCGCCGGTGGGCGTGCCAGTCAAAGAGACGTCCAAGATTGAGGCACCCGTTCTGCTGATCCGTGCGGAGCAGGACGCAGAGCTCCGATCACCGTTTCATGCCGAGCATTTGCGCGATCTTCTCGGCCCGGCGGTCACCTACGAGGTCGAGCCGGTACACCACTACGCGTTCATCTCGCCGTTCCCGGAGGCCATCGCACCCGAGGTCGGCCCCCCGGCGCAGGATCCGCCCGGCTTCGACAGGGCAGGGTTCCTTACCCGCGTGAACGCCCGGGTCGCAGATTTCTTCCGCGCGGAACTAGCGGGGGTGCACTGAGAGATGGAGGCCGTCGGGCGCAACCTGAAAGCCTTCCTTTCCTTTTTCGGGCCAACGGCAGGTTGGCTGATCGCCTTCTTCGTCGTCCCGCTGGCCATCATCTGGCTCTACTCGTTCGGCGAGACGGTCTCACTGACCGAGGTCGAGACGACCTGGACGCTCGACAACTACAAACGTCTGCTGGAGCCCGAGATTGTCACGCTCATGTGGCGCTCTCTCTGGATCGCGGGGCTGTCGACGATTGTCTGCCTCTGTGTCGGTTACCCGTGCGCGTTGGTGATCGCGACGGCTCCGACCAAATGGAAGCCCTGGCTGCTGCTGGTCATCATTCTGCCGTTCTGGACGAACCTGCTGATCCGAACCTATGCGCTGCTGAACATCCTCGGCACGCGGGGGCGCCTGAACGAGCTGTTGGGGGGCATCTGGAACGGCGCCGACTTCATGGTGGGCGGCGCGCTGGGGCCCTATGAGCCCGTCACGTTCCTCGGGACAGAGACCGGCGTGATTATCGGCCTCGTCTATGTCCATCTGCCGTTCACCGTGCTCCCGATCTACGCCGCGCTGGAGCGGCTGGATCGTAGCTATCTCGAGGCGTCGCTTGATCTTGGCGCCGGACAGATCACCACGTTCGTCAAGGTTCTGTTGCCGCTGACGATGGTGGGCGTCATCACGGCCACGATCATCACGTTCATCCCGATGCTGGGGTCGTTCCTGACCCCGGATCTGCTGGGTCGGGGCCAGGTCGACATGATCGCCAATGTCATCGAACGCCAGTTCAAGCGGGCGAACGACTGGCCCTTCGGCTCAGCCATCTCGCTCTTCCTGCTCTATGTGACCTTCATCATCCTCGCGATCCAGAGCTTCGCGGCCATGAGAAGCCGCGCGAGGGAGGAAGCCCGTGTCTGAGCCTCGCATCCGCCGCCAACGTCCCCGGCCCTTCGACTACTCCGCCAAGTGGTCGATGCGCTCGGTCTTCTGGGGCACCGCCTTCTTTCTCTACGCGCCGATCATCGTGCTCATCATCTTTTCGTTCAACGATGCCGGGCGGCGCGGCGGCAACGTGGTCTGGCGTGGCTTCACGACCAAGTGGTACGACCGGGCCTGGAACAATGACCAGCTGATCGAGGCTTTCGTCAACTCGCTCACCATCGCGGTGATTTCGACGATCTTCGCGGTGCTTCTGGGCGCCCTGACCGCTGTGGTCCTGTGGCGCTGGCGCTTCCCGCTCAAGCCGGTCTACGAGGGCCTGGTCTCCTTGCCGATCGTGATCCCCGAGATCTGCATGGGTGTGGCACTGGCGGTCTTCTTTGCGACCTCAGGGTTGATGGTGCCACCGGGCACGCCCTGGCCGCTGAACCTGACGAACATCATCGTCGCGCACATCACCTTCAGCTTCCCCTTCGCGGCGATGATCATCAGGGCGCGCCTTCAGAACTTCAACCGCGAGATCGAGGAGGCCGCACGCGATCTTGGCGCCTCGGAGTGGGAGATGTTCCGCGACATCCTGTTGCCCTACATGAAACCCGGCTTGGTTGCGGGCGGACTGCTCGCCTTCACGCTGTCCCTCGACGACTTCGTGATCACCTTCTTCACCTCGGGGCCCGGCACGATCACGTTCCCGGTCAAGGTCTACTCGATGGTCCGCTTCTCAGTGACGCCCGAAGTCAACGCGGCCTCGACGATCCTCGTGGTTGTCACCATAATCCTCACCGCCGTCGCCATGCGCTTTCAGAAGTTCGATGAAGGTCCGAAATGATGCTCCATCTTCCCGGCTTCTTCATCTGGCCGGAAATACCTGCAGCGCTGTGCCCGCGGCCCATTGCGACGGCGTTCGTCCGTCAGCACAGATCGGACCACATCCATGTCTGAGCCCATCATTTCGATCCGTGGTGTGACGAAACGCTTTGGCGCCTTCACCGCCGTCGCGGAGACCGACATCGACATCATGGCGAACGAGTTCTTCGCCCTGCTTGGCCCGTCGGGCTGCGGAAAGACCACACTGCTTAGGATGCTGGCGGGGTTCGAGACGCCGACCACCGGACAGATCCTGATCGATGGCGAAGACGTGGTCGACACGCCGCCGAACCGCCGGCCGGTCAACATGGTCTTCCAGTCCTACGCCGTTTTTCCCCACATGAGCGTGCGTGACAACGTCGCCTACGGCCTGAAGGTCGGGCGCGTCCCCCGTGCCGAATCCGACGAACGCGTGGTCGAGGCGCTCGATCGTGTCCAGCTCGGCCGCCTGGCGGACCGCAAGCCCGATCAGCTGTCCGGGGGGCAGCGCCAGCGTGTGGCGCTTGCCCGGGCCCTGGTCATGCGGCCCAAGGTTCTGTTGCTGGACGAGCCGCTCTCGGCCCTGGACGCCAAGCTCCGCGAACAGATGCAGTTGGAACTCTCGCGGCTTCAGCAGGAAGTCGGAATCACCTTCGTCACGGTCACCCACGACCAGGATGAGGCGCTGAGCATGGCCGACCGGATCGCCGTGATGGAGGCCGGGAGGGTCTGTCAGGTGGCGACGCCCGGCCGCCTCTACGAGAGCCCGTCGACGCGGTTTGTCGCGGACTTCATCGGCAAGGTGAACCTGCTTGAGGGCACCGCTATCCGGGCCAACATGTCCACCCTTGCAGTCGATGTTACCGGGATCGGTCAGGCGGACATTCGACATTCACGTGCTGTCGAGGGATCCGTAACTCTCGCAATCCGTCCAGAGAAGATCCGAATGGGCACTGAGCGGCCTGGCACTGCGTTCGCCATGCAGGGCAAGATCGCCGATTGGGCATACTACGGCGACACGAGCCATCTCTATGTGCAGACAGAGACCGGCCTTCGGATCGCCGTGAATGTCCAGAACGTGACGCGTCAGACCGTGGACAGCGCAGACATCGGCGACGAGGTGTGGCTGTCCTGGGACCCGGAGGACACGCTGGTCCTGACCGAGTAGCCGGGGCTGGCCTCACGGATCCTTCAGTTCCAGGGGCCCTTCCAGCACCGAGCTGTCGCCACCGGGCGCCCACCAGTACGCGAATGCCCGAAAGGTGACATCGCCCGTGTTGCTGAACCCGTGCCACTCGTTCGGCGGCGTCCGGATCGTCGAGCCTGCCTTGACCGTGAACACCTCGGACCCGAACGTGCATTCGGCCTCGCCCTCGATGACATAGTAGACCTCGGGCGCCGCATGGCGGTGTGCCGGATAGCTCCGCCCCGGGTCGATCTCGAGGATGCCCATGATGGTTTCGGAGTGATGGATGGCGCCGCCCGGACCCAGAATCCTCTTGGCGCGCATGCCGCCCATCATGTCATCCGGGTACCACTCCGAGTAGTCACCCCACGGGATCTCTTCGTCGGCAATGTGGTAGGGATGAGGGTTGGTGAGCGGCGGTTGGGTCCCCATCTGCCTACCGCTTCTTTTCCGCGCCCAGCGGCAGGAAGC
This sequence comes from Pseudomonadota bacterium, assembly GCA_039033215.1. GTDB lineage: Bacteria > Pseudomonadota > Alphaproteobacteria > Rhodobacterales > Rhodobacteraceae > Thermohalobaculum. The sequence continues at coordinate 24,486 of JBCCDA010000038.1, forward strand.
CGGTCTCGCGGTCATAGTAGACGTGCAGCTGCCCGGTCGCGATATCCAACCAGGTCCCGTGCAAGGTCAGCCGGCCACCAAGCTGCGCCTCCCGCACGAAGGGGAAGGTCTGAAGGTTGCGCAGACTGACAAGCACCCCTTCGCGCTCCAGTTCCGCCTTCTGAGGGGCCTCTCCGTCGACCCGGTCGACCACGCGGTCATAGCCCGGCCGCAGGATGTCCATCCACCGCCCCACGAAGCTGGTCGGGTCCTCCAGCTCTGGCGCCTTGCCCGAACACATGTCGTGGCAGGCGTGAACACCACCGCAGTTCGAATGTCCGACGACGACAATATGGGCGATTTTGAGCACATTCACGGCGTACTCGACCGCGGCGGAGGTGCCGTGGTGCTGATGATCCGGGGAATAGGGCGGGACCAGATTTGCCACGTTGCGCACGACGAACAGATCGCCCGGCTCTGCCCCGAACATCTGGACCCCGTTGATCCGGCTGTCGCAGCACTGGACCAGCATCGCACGCGGGTGCTGCCCTTCCTCGGCCAGCCGCGCGAACCACGCCTTGTTCTCGGCGAAGGTGCTGGTTGACCAGGAACGATACCGCTCACTCAGATACTTTGGCAGCGCCTCTGTTGTCGGCACGGTTCTCTCCCCTCAGGCCCCTCGTGCTTGATCGCCAGCGCACGGACGTGCTGCATCCTGCGATACTGCGCCATGGCGTGCCGCGCAACTCCCCTCGATTGTCACGGCTGCGGCGGACCGCTAGACCGTAGTCCAATCGACAAGGGAGCCGGACATGACCGAAATGCGCGTGATCGACCATGGGGAGGGCGGTGGGCCCGAGATTCTGGTCTCCGCGACCCGCCCAGTGCCGCAGCCGGCGTCCGGCGAAGTCCTGATCAAAGTGGCCGCCGCGGGCGTGAACGGCCCGGACCTGAAGCAGCGCAAGGGGGCCTATCCGCCCCCGCCGGGCGCCTCGCCGCTGATCGGGCTGGAGGTCTCCGGGACGGTCGCGGCGCTTGGCGACGGTGTGACCGGCTGGACGGAGGGCCAGGAGGTCTGTGCACTGGTGAACGGTGGCGGTTATGCCGAGTATTGCGTGGCCCCCGCCGGTCAGTGCCTTCCCATCCCCGAAGGCGTGAGCCTGCAGGATGCTGCGGGCCTGCCCGAGACGTTTTTCACGGTCTGGTCCAACGTCTGGCACGGGCACGAGGTGCCGGCGGGTCAGACCTTGCTGGTGCATGGCGGGGGGGGCGGCATCGGGTCGACCGCCGTACAGCTTGGCAAGGCGATGGGACTGACCGTGTTCACGACGGCAGGGTCGGACCCAAGCCTCGCGCTGGCGGCAAAGATGGGCGCGGACCGGGTGATCAACTACCGCGAGGAAGACTTCGTCGCGATCGTGAAGGAAGCCGGCGGCGCCGACATCATCGTGGACTTCATGGGTGGGCCCTACATCCAGAAGAACTTTTCCGCGGCCCGCATGGATGCGCGCATTATCCAACTCGCCTTCGATCTCGGCGCGAAGGTCGAGATCGGCGTGGGCCCGATCATGATGAAGCGGCTGAACTGGACTGGTGCCACGCTGCGCCCACGCCCGCCCGCGTTCAAGGCGGCGGTTGCCAACGAGCTTGGCGAGAACGCATGGCCGCACTTTGCCACCGGAAAGCTACGTCCCGTCACCACGAAGACGTTCCCGTTGTCGGACGCCGCTGCCGCCCATGCGGCGGTGGAAGCGCCGGGCCATTCCGGCAAGGTCCTGCTGATCCCCTGAGCGACATCCGCCGTCGCGAACGGGCAAGAACAGCCATTGCCTTTTCTGGGACACTTGGTTCATAGCTTCAGCAGATGAGCCAAGTGTACCAGATGGAGGTCGGCCATGATGCCGTCGCAATGGCGCCCGGAGCACAAGCTGTTCCCCTATCAGGTGGGCTTCACGTGTCCGCCTTTCGACTGGGATGCCGCCCCTTCCGACTTCCAGCGGATCGCGCCATCGAGCGTGGGCGTCCACGGCTGGATGCTGCATGTGCCCGACTATGTGCACGAGCTGTCCCAGCGGAAGGCGAACTTCGCCATGCTGGAGGAGTTCGTCCATTGCATGGCCCGCAATGGCGCCGATGTTGCCGCGCAGGTGGGATCCAACTGGGCGCACGCCAGTGGCCTGGGGGTCGACGGCCTACGGGACCATTGCGCGCAACTCTCGGACAAGTACGGCGTGGCGTTTCACATGGCGGGCCTCGCCGCGATCGACGCCCTCCGTGCGCTGGGGGTCGAAAAAGTTGCGCTCAACGGTTGCTACCACTGGCCCGACTGGTGGCAGGGCACCGCCGGTTTCATGCGAGAGGCCGGTTTCGACGTGGTCTGGGCCGGGAACTTCCACGACCAGGGCCTCTTCGACAGCCAGGAGGTCATCAACGACCAACGCTGGGTCTTCGACGCCGATATCGCCACGCGCAGCTTCGACGCCGTGGCCGAGCGTGCGCCTGACGCCGACGCCTACATCATCAGCGGCATGTGCAACTTCCGCACCGGGCCCGGTGGACAGCCCCAGCGCCCCCTGCACCTGACCCCGATCCTGGAGGAACGGCTGGGTAAACCGGTGATCGGCCATGACACGGCGCTCTACTGGCAGACGTTCAAGACCCTGGGGATCAAACCCCTGGGGGACCATGGCACCTTGCTGGGGAGCCTCCGATGAAGATCCTCGCGCTTTGGGCGGTGCCCCGGTCGACCTCCACCGCCTTTGAGTGGATGATGCGACAGCGGGGCGATCTGTCGTGCCATCACGAACCGTTTGGCGAGGCGTGGTACCAGGGTGAGACACCGTTGTGGCCGCGGTTCCGCAAAGGCGACAAGCAGACGCCGGGACTGACGTTGCAGGGCGTGATGGACGGGCTCGAGACCGAAGCGATGCGCCGCCGCGTCTTCATCAAGGATTTCCCGCACTATGTGACGACACTTGTCGATGACGCCTTTCTGGACCTCTTCGTGCACAGTTTCCTGGTCCGCGACCCGGCCAAGACGATCTCGTCCATGTACGACAAATGGCCGGACTTCGACGAAGGAGAGGTCGGCTTTGCCGAACAGCGCGCGCTCTTCGACCGGATCGCGGAACGAGACGGCGCGCCGCCGCCGGTGATCGACTCGGACGATCTGCTGGAGGACCCGCACAGTTTGGTTGCCGCCTGGTGCGACGCAGTCGGCATCCCCTTCTTGCCCGACGCACTGTCGTGGGAATCTGGCGCGCGGGACGAAGTCAGCTGGTGGGACGGCGGATCTTTTCACGCCAACCTGCGCAATTCCGACGGGCTGAAGCCCCAGGCGCGCCGGTATGTCGAGGTCTCGGACGCGCCGAGGCGGGTTCAGGATGTCCACGCCCGCTGCCTGCCGCACTACGAGCACATGTATCAGCACCGGCTGCAGGGGGCCCCGGCAGTCCGGGTAGACTAGGGTTCGACCACCACGTCGTCGCCACGGATCGTGACGGCGAACGTCCTTAGACGCATCCGTCGGTGCTCGGGCGAGGGGACGACCGGATCCCCGGTTGCCAGATCGAACTCGAACCCATGCCAGGGGCAGCGCAGGATCGGGCGCGTGGGATCGGCGACCAGACACCCCCCGTCGCTGTCGACATGGTCGACGACCTTGCCGGACGCCAGTTCTGCGCCCTGATGGGGACAGCGTGCGGCCACCGCCCTCGGCTGGCCATCCGCCAGTGTCAGCAGGATCGCGGCACGCCCGAGCTTTGCTCGCGTCAACCGCCCCTCCGCCAGATCCGACAAGCGTCCCACGACCTCGCCGCTCATTCGGCGGCCACCTGGCTGGCAGGCGGGATGTCGAGCTCGTAGAACTCGGCCGCATTCTTCCAGAGGATCTTCTCGCGCAGGCTCTCGGGCAGCGCCTTCGGGATCGCCTGATGCGGATCGTCGAAATCGAAGTGTGGGTAGTCGGTCGAGAAGACCAGGATCTCGTCGGTACCCATGAGGTCGACCACGCTCTCCCATTGCTGGGGCGAGATATCCTCGGTCGGCTGGGTCGACAGACGCACCCGCTCGCGGATGTGCGCGCTTGGCAGTTTCCTGATCCACGGCACCTCGATCCGGCCCTGCCGGTATTCGCGGTCCAGCCGCCACATCACGTGGGGCAGCCAGGAGAACCCACCCTCCAGCACGATGACGCGCAGCTTGGGGTAGGCATCGAAGACGCCGTTGCAGACGAGGCTGATCACCTGAGGCATAACGGCGATCGGGATCAGGGCATGGCGCTCCATGTAGGTCATGCCCATGCCATAGGGGCCCTCGGCTTGCGTGGTATGGTGGAAAGCGATGCGCAGATCGTGGCGGTTCGCGGCCTCGAAGATCGGGCGGTACTGTGGCTCGCCATACGCGATGTCGCCGACGACGGGCAGCTTGACCTGGCGCATCTGGGGATGGTCGGCCATGCGGTCGATCTCCCGCGCCGCCGCCACGGGATCGCGGGCGAAGATCTGGATCGATCCGATGAACCGCGGGTCCTTGGCCAGCCAGTGCTCGGCGCACCAGTCGTTGTAGGCCGCGGCCAATGCGGTCCCCAGCCCGTACTGCATCTTCAGCATCGTTGGATAGAAGTACCCCGTCAGCACCGCATAGGTGGTGTCATAGGGGTCGAGCACCTGGGCGCGCATCTGCTCATAGTCGCTGACCGCCGGCGATCCATCGGCCGAAACCACATCCGCCCGGTTCCCGTTCCCCGGCGAGGTGTAGCAGAAGGGTTGGCTGAACCCTCGCCATGCGCCCTGGGCGATCCAGTCGGCGTAGGGTGCGGGCAGATAGGGTACGAGGTCTTTGAGGTTAGCGAACCCCTCGTGCACGTCGGTGTCGATCAGTGGCATCCAATCATGCTCCGGGAGGGTGGCGAGACTAGCTTAGCCAACGCTTGCGGCGGCGGTACGAGCGGACATCGCGGAAGGACTTGCGGCCCTCCTCGGCCATGCCGAGGTAGAATTCCTTCACGTCGGGGTTCTCGCGCAGCTCGGCGGCGGGGCCGTCCATCACCACCCGGCCAGATTCCAGAATGTAGCCGTAGTGCGCGAAGCGCAGCGCCACATTTGTGTTCTGCTCGGCCAGCAGGAACGAGACGCCTTCCTTTTCGTTCAGCGCCTTCACGATCTCGAAGATCTGCTCGACAAGCTGCGGGGCCAGGCCCATGGATGGCTCGTCCAGCAGAATCGTTTCGGGCCGGGACATCAGCGCGCGGCCGATGGCGCACATCTGCTGCTCGCCGCCCGAGGTGTATCCCGCCAGCGACTTGCGACGGTCGCGCAACCGGGGGAAATATTCGTAGACCAGCTCGAGGTCTCTCGCGACCTCCGCCTTCCCGTCCTTGCGGGTGTAGGCGCCAGTCATCAGGTTTTCCTCGACCGTCAGGTGCTCGAAGCAGTGCCGGCCCTCCATGACCTGAATGACCCCGCGGGTCACCAGCTCGGAGGGGTTGAGTTCGACAATCGGCTCGCCGCGGTAGGTGATGGTGCCCTTCGTGACCTCGCCGCGTTCCGAGTGCAGGAGGTTGGACACGGCCTTCAACGTGGTGGTCTTGCCCGCACCATTGCCACCCAGAAGGGCCGTGATGCCGCCCTTGGGCACGGTCAGGCTGACACCTTTCAGCACGAGGATCACGTGGTTGTAGATCACCTCGATGTTGCTGACTTCCAGCAGCGTCTCGGTCTTGGTCGGGGCAGCGTCCAGCATGGCGTCCTCGTACGGGCGCGTTGCCCGGGTGTCTTCCAGTGTCAAAGGGTCAAACGAATGGGTGGGGACGCCCCGCGAGGCGTCCCCGAAGTCAGATCAGCAGTCGCGCGGCGTAATGCCTGCCTCGGACGCGAAGGCTTCCGAGTCAGCAGCGATCAGCGCATCGATGATCTCACGGTCAGGCTCGATGAAGTCAGAGACCAGCGACCAGGCCTTGGTGCCGGCATCCCAACGCTGTACCGCGACCAGACCGGGGTCCGAGTGTACGGCGCAGCTCAACTTAACGGGCGAGGTGAAGTTCGGCAGACCGATCTCGGTCCAACGCTCTTCGGTGATGTTCAGGTTCTCCAGACCATCCCGCAGATCCGCCGGGGTGATGTCGGACTTGCCCGTCATCTCCTGCGCGGTGCGGATCGCCTCGACCAGGACAGCGGCAATGTAGACACCGCGGTTGTAGAGCACTTCACCGATCTTTGTTCCGTCACCGGCAGCCTTACCGGCGTCGATCACGTTCTCCTGGATCGCCTCGATCAGCGGGAAGTCCGAGCCGGCCGCGTGCCACGTGGCTGACTTGTAGCCGGTTGCCGCATCGCCTGCCGGAGTGACGTCGTTCTCGGATCCTGACCACCAGACGCCGATGAAGTTCTCCATCGGGAAGCGAATGTTGGCGGCTTCCTGAATGGCGACCTGGTTCATGACGCCCCAGCCCCACATGAAGACATAGTCAGGACGTTCGCGACGGATCTGCAGCCACTGCGACTTCTGCTCCTGGCCAGGGTGATCGACGGCCAGAGTCGACAGCTCGAAGTTATGCTTCTTCGACAGCTCCTCCAGCGTGCGGATCGGTTCCTTGCCATAGGCCGAGTTGTGGTAGACCAGCGCGATCTTCTTGCCCTCGAGGCTGCCACCTTCCTTGTCCATGACATAGGTGACCAGCGCCGAGGCGACGTCCCAATAGGTGCCCGGAGGGTTGAAGACCCACTCGAAGATCTTGCCGTTCTTCGCCGAGGTCCGGCCATAACCCGGCGTCATCAGCGGGATACCGTCTGCGGTCACCTTGGGGATCAGCTGGTAGGTGATGCCCGTGGACTGCGGGATGAAGATCAGGCCCTCACCCTTGAGCGCCTCATAGCACTCGACGCCCTTCTCGGTGTTGTAGGCCGTCTCGCACTCGACCTCGCGCAGCATCTCGCCGCCGACACCGCCCTGCGTGTTCACGTAGGTCAGGTAGTCCGAAAAGCCGTCCGCCGTGGGGATCCCGTTGGGCGCGTAGGGCCCGGTCCGGTAGTTCAGCGTCGGGATCACAAGGTCGGCCAACGCAGGCGCCGCCGTCATCATCCCTGCTGCGGCGATAGCCGCAAATTTCATAAGTTTCATTCTCACTCCTCCCATGGGTCGTTGAATATTCTCCCGGTTCTCCGCCGGGTTTATTGAGGCCGAGCCTAGTGCGGGAACGGCCACAAACGAAGCTTTTCCTTGGCGATCGACCAGAGCCGCGCAAGGCCGTGCGGCTCGACGATCAGGAAGAACACAATGAGCGCGCCAAGGATCATGAACTCGAGGTGGGCGGCCAGATCCGGCGCCCAGCCAAAGCCGTTGTAGGCGCCGATGCCCATCATCACGCCCACCACCAGCGCTGGGACCCCGGCGATCACCGTTCGCGGCATGCCGCTGATCCCGACCGACCGGCAGACCCAGCGCAGCACCATGAAGACGGCGACAAAGCCGATGGCCCCTGCAAAGGCCGACATGATCCACGCCAGAAGCCCCGGCAGCACCTGCAGCCCCGTGGTCATCATCCCCTTCAGGAAGATCGGCAGCAGCACGATGAAGCCCGCGCCGATGAAGGACCCGAAGATCGACCCCAGTCCCCCGATGATGATCATGAAGAGCGCCCGGAACGACTGCAGGATGTTGAACTGCTCGGTCACCTCGACCGCGCCGAACCAGACCGTGAAGTAGAGGCTCCCCGCGATGCCGACAAAGAACGACGAGACCGCGAACGACGTCAGCTTGGCCTTGAGCGGGTTCACGCCGATGATCTCGGCCGCGATGTCCATGTCGCGGATCGCCATCCACTCGCGCCCGATGCGCCCGCGTGTGAGGTTCCGCGCAACCCAGGCCAGGGCCACCGCGAAGACCAGCACAAAGAGATAGTTCGCCTCGGGCGTCGCACTTGGGCCCGTCACCTCCCAGCCGAACAGCGTGCGCGTCGGCGCGCTGATCTGACCCGAGGCCGAGTAGTTGTAGAACCACCCAACCTTGTTGAAGAGCCAGACAAGGAAGAACTGCGCGGCAAGCGTCGCCACGGCCAGATAGAACCCCTTGATCCTGAGCGACGGCAGGCCGAACAGAACCCCAACGGCTGCCGTGACCACCCCCGACATCACCACCACGAAGACGATGTTGAGATCCGGGAATCCGGTCATCAGCTTGTAGGAGGCATAGGCCCCGACAGCCATGAACCCGGCGGTCCCAAGGCTCACCAGTCCGGTATAGCCCGTCAGGATGTTCAGCCCGATCGCCGCGACCGACCACACAAGGAAGGGCAGCAGGATCGACTTGTTCATGTAGTCGCTGATGAAGAACGGGATCACCAGGAAGGCGACGACCAGCACCACCCAGTAGCGCCACTTGTCGAAGGGGATCGGGAAGGTCGCCTGATCCGCCTGATACGTGGTCTTGAAGTCACCGGCCTCGCGGTAGAGCATTGAACTAGTTCCCCCCGGGGCTTGTGACTATTCGTTTTGTGCATTGGGCGGCCCACCAAATGGTCAACCCGAAGCCTGTACTGACTAGCCCAATCAAACCGGCGAGCCGCGCTTGGAATTCCCAGGGAATGGTGAAAAGCGCACCGTTCTCCAAGATGGAACTTGGCGTAGGCTCGACGTCAACGATATATACTTGGGTCTTGTGAAGCCCGTATGCTTCGAAAGCTACCCACAAGCCCAAAAAGACCAACGCGACTGCAACGCACTTCATGAGAAGCGTGAGCAAAACCATCACACCCTCTCGATAATCTTGTCGCCAAAGAGGCCCTGGGGTCGGAACACCAGGAAGACCAGCGCCAGCATGTAGGGGAACCAGTTCTCGGTCGCGCCACCGATGGCGCTGCCGATCGTGAACTCGAAGAGCTTCTCGCCCACCCCGATGATCAACCCGCCCACGATGGCGCCGGGGATCGAGGTGAAGCCGCCCAGGATCAGCACCGGCAGGGCTTTCAGGGCAATCAGGCTCAGCGAGAACTGCACGCCCGACTTGGCGCCCCACATGATCCCGGCTACCAGCGCCACGATCCCGGCCACCGCCCAGACGATCACCCAGATCGTCTGCAGCGAGATGCCGACCGACAGCGCCGCCTGGTGGTCATCAGCGACAGCGCGGAGCGCCCGGCCCGTTGCGGTGTATTGCGAGAACATGGTCAGCGACACGACCAGCAGGACCGCCACCACCGTCGCGGTCACGTCCAGCTTGTCCAGATACATCCCGTAGCCGAAGGAATTGAAGGTGAACTCGTCGACGGACTCGATGATCCCCTGCTCGATCCCGACGTCCAGCGTCTTGATCTCGGAGGTCCACATCAGGTCGCCGAAACCCTCAAGGAAGAAGGCCAGCCCGATCGTTGCCATGAACAGGATGATCGGGTCCTGGTTGACCAGATGGCGCAGGATCACGCGCTCGACGATGATCGCCAACGCCAGCATGAAGACCACGGTGATGGCGATCGCGATGAACGAGGGCAGGGTCCAGCCGAAGTGATGATACTCGGTCCCCAGGATCTCGTTGATCAGGTGCGCAAACGGGATCTGGCCCGTCTGGATGCCTACCAGGGTCGATGCCGCGAACAGCGCCATGACCCCCTGGGCATAGTTGAAGATGCCGGAGGCCTTGTAGATCAGCACGAAGCCCAGCGCGACGAGCGAGTAGAGCACGCCGGCCATCAGCCCGTTCAGGATCACTTCGAGGGTGATGAGTACGTCAACCACGGGACGCCTCCTGTGTTAGGTCGGCGTCAACCGGTCGACTGTTGGCCGACACGTTTGGCATACGTTTGTCATACGCAAAACATACGTTTGTCATACACGCAGAACGGCGGCTCCGATGGTGCTCAGTCATGCGCAACCCCGAGGTAGGCGTCGATGACGTCCTGGTTGGCGCGGATCTCGTCCGGGGTGCCATCCCCGATGTTCTTGCCGTAATCCAGGACAACGACCCGATCGGCGAGGTCCATGACCACGCCCATGTCATGTTCGATCAGCGCGATAGTCGTCCCGAACTCGTCGTTTACATCGAGAATAAAGCGGCACATGTCCTCTTTTTCTTCGACGTTCATGCCCGCCATGGGCTCATCCAGCAGCAAAAGCTTGGGCTCGGCGGCGAGGGCACGACCCAGCTCGACGCGCTTCTGGAGACCGTAAGGCAATGACCCAACAGGTTTTTTACGGATCGATTGGATCTCAAGGAAATCGATGATCCGCTCGACCTTGTTGCGATGCTCGACCTCTTCTGCTTCCGCGGGTCCGTACCAGAGCGCCTGCCAAAGCATGTTCTTCTTCATCTTGGTCAGACGACCAGTCATGATGTTATCCAGCGTCGACATCCCCTTGAACAAGGCGATGTTCTGGAAAGTCCTCGCGATACCCTGCTTTGCGATCTGGTGCGGCTTCATTGGGCCTCGTCTTTGCCCATTGAACCAGATTTCGCCTTCTTGAGGGTGATAGAAACCGTTGATGACGTTCAACATCGAGGATTTACCGGCGCCGTTCGGCCCGATTATTGCGCGGATCTCGCCTTCCTTGATGTCGAAGCTCACGTCCTTGATGGCCGTGACACCACCAAAGCGCAGGACGATGTTCTTGATTTCCATCATCGTCCCGCCGATGCGGCGCGGGTTTAACCCGTGATCAATCTCTTTGTGCGCATACTC
>JBCCDA010000039.1:0-34597 GCA_039033215.1 Pseudomonadota bacterium
GGCGGCGCGCAAGGCCGATGACGGTCGGCACCTCCAGCGCGCCGGGGACCTCGACCCGGTCGGCGGTGGCACCTGCCGCGTCGATCACCGCACGGGCGCCTGCGATCAGGTCATCCGCGATCCGCCGGTAGAAGGGCGCTGCCACGATCAGCAACTTGGGCTGAGGCGTGCTGAAGCTGGGTAGTGGCAGGGTCGCGTGTTCTTCGGTCGAGGCCATGGTTCAGCCCTCTCGCGGTTCAATCGGCCGCGTTTCGAAGATCTCGATATCGTAGCCGTCGAGACCGACGAGCCGCGGAGGCGGGGAGTTAGTCAGCATGATCAATTGCTGGATTCCGAGCGCAGTCAGGATCTCAGCGCCCACGCCATATTGGCGGATTTCCTTCGGTGTGACGCCCGCGGGTTTGAGCTTGTCCGACACGGCGGTCGCGGAGGTGTCGCGCAGGATGATCACCGCTCCGCGTTCTTCTGCAGCGATGGCGGCCATGGCGTTCGGCACCTGCTGCCAGCGGTCCTCGTTCAACGCGATGACATCCTCGAGCGGGTCGAGCACATGCATTCGCGTCAGTACCGGCTGGCCATCGGCCACGTCGCCCTTGGTCAGCGCGTAGTGCTCGGCCTTGGCGGGCTCATCACGGAATACCCGAAGCTTCCAATCCCCGCCAAATGCTGAGGTTACGGTCGCCTCTTCAACCTGACGGATGAGATTGTCATAGCGGCGGCGGTACGCGATCAGGTCAGAGATTGTGCCGATCTTGACCCCGTGGCGCTGGGCAAAGGCCACCAGATCGGGCAACCGGGCCATGCTGCCGTCGTCGTTCATGATCTCGCAGATCACGCCCGAGGGGTTCATGCCCGCAAGGCGGGCGACATCCACCGCAGCCTCGGTATGGCCGGCCCGAATCAGCACCCCGCCGTCACGGGCGCGCAGCGGGAAGACATGACCGGGTGTCGCGATGTCAGCGGGTCCCGCACTCTGGTCGATCGCCACGGCGATGGTCCGGGCCCTGTCGTGCGCGGAGATGCCAGTGGTGACGCCCTCACGCGCCTCAATCGATACGGTGAACGCTGTCTCATGTCGGGACTGGTTCGATGAGGCCATCATGGGCAGACCAAGCCGGTCGAGGGCGTCGGGTTCCATGGCAAGACAGATCAGGCCGCGCCCGTGGGTCGCCATGAAATTCACGGCCTCGGGTGTCGCCATCTGGGCCGGGATCACCAGATCGCCCTCATTCTCCCGGTCCTCGTGGTCGACCAGGATAAACATGCGCCCATTGCGCGCCTCGTCGATGATCTCGACGACTGAGGAGATGGCGTCGGTATACTCGGTCTTGTTCATGGCGGCGCACATAGCGTGGCCGTGCGCGGAACACCAGAGGGGTGCGACGTCTGCAGTCGCAACAGGAGGCCTTTGACCTGGATCAGCGCGCTGGGTCGCCGGCGCGCTAGACTCTTCGTGTCGTTGTAGACACGGAGGCAAACATGCGAATTCTGGGCGTTTTGATGGTTTTTGCGGCCGCGGGACAGGCGTTCGCAGACGGTTTGCCGGGAGATCCGGCCGCTGGCCTCAGCTTTGCCAGGGACCATTGCGCGGAATGTCATTACGTCGAGGATGAATGGTCTGGGGTGTCGCCCTACAACGCCCCCGCGTTCCACGACATCGCACAGGAGCCGCGCTGGACGCCGCTCAGCCTACGGGTGTTCCTGCGCACGCCGCACCAGAACCTTCTGATGCCGGATTTCATCCTCACGGATGCCGAGGCAGATGACGTGATCTCGCACATCTTGAGCCTGCGAAAGGCCGACTAGCGTCAGCCCGCTTCGGCGAGGCGCTGGACGTAGCGCGCCAGGAGGTCGATCTCTAGGTTGACCGTCGAGCCGACGCTGGCCTGTGAGAGGCTGGTGACCTGCCAGGTGTGCGGAATGATGTTGACGCCGAAGGTTGTCTGGCCGTCAGTGTCCTCGACTTCGTTCACGGTGAGCGAAATGCCATCCACGGTAATCGAACCCTTGGGGGCAATGAAACGCCCCAATGGGCGAGGCGCCCGGATGGACACGCGGTGCGAGCCGCCTTCGGGTCGGATGTCGGTGATCTCGCCCAGCCCGTCGACGTGGCCGGACACGATGTGACCCCCCATTTCGTCGCCCACGCGCAAAGAAGGTTCGAGGTTTACCTTGGTGCCCTCGGCCCAAGCGCCGAGCGTCGTAACCGACAGAGTCTCGCCGGAGGCATCGACCTCAAACCAAGGCCCTTCAGCGCCTGTTCCCGTGGCGGTAACTGTCAGGCAAACGCCGTTGCAAGCGATCGATGCCCCAATCTCGATGGTTTCCGGCCGGCGGGCACAACCGATGCGGAAGGTCGTATCGCCTGCTTCACGCATTGCCTTGACCTGGCCGACTTCGCGCACAATTCCCGTGAACATCACACGCTCTCCTTATGGCGTCACCCGCGTACTGAGTGTTTCGACCCTGCGCAAGGCAGTCGGTCAGTAGTTGTTAGTTAACTGTGTCGTGGGACACCTTGGGACAAGGCGTAGAACGACGCTGAAGTTACCACGAAGGTGGAGTTTCGCATGTGCAAGGCGCGCGACCGCGTATTCCTGTTTCTGCAGGGACCGCATGGGCCGTTCTTCCAGCGCCTCGCGGGAGCCCTGGCGCGTCAAAACGCGACTGTCATGCGGGTTGCGTTCAACGCCGCCGATGCCGCTGAGTGGGGACGAGCTGGTCGGATCCTGCGCTTCAACGACACGATCGACGTCTTTGCGGACTGGCTCGGGCAGCGTATCGACGCGCATGGCGTGACCGATGTGGTGCTCTATGGCGATACCCGGACAATCCACGCCGATGCGATCAAGGTCGCACAAAGCAAGGGGGTGCAGACCCATTGTTTTGAGGAGGGCTATCTGCGGCCGAACTGGATCACCTACGAGCGGCACGGCACCAACGGTAACTCCTACCTGATGGACATCAGCCTCCCTCGGATGGCGCAGGCGCTTGGCCAAGGCAACCGTCCCGCGGGCGAGTCGTTGGCGACCTGGGGAGATGCGCGCGAACACCTTTGGTATTCGGCGGTCTACCATTTCCGCTGCCTTCTGCCGTCTCGTCGGTACGGCAACTATCGCAGCCACCGCGATATCCCTCTGAAGCGGGAAGCGGAGTTGTACTTGCGGCGCTATCTCAAGTTACCATGGATCTGGTTGCGCCGCTCCATCCAGCAATGGTGGTTGCTACGCTCGGACAAGATCTTCCACCTCGCGCTGCTGCAGCTGTCGTTCGACGCGTCCATGAAGGTGCACTCGGACTACAAGAGCACCGCCGCTTTCGTCGAGCAGGTCCTTGAGGCCTTCGCCGAGGGGGCTGAGCCCGACGAATACCTGGTCCTGAAGGCACATCCGTTCGAGGACGGGCGTGAGCGGCTCGGATCGGTTATCCGAGAGCTTGCCAGAGACATCGATGTCTCCAACCGTGTGATCTTTCTAGATGGCGGAAAGAGGCTGGCCAGTCTTCTTGACAGGGCCCGGTCGGCCATAACGGTGAACTCGACCTCGGCACAGCAAGCCCTTTGGCGCGGCCTGCCGGTCGCAGCACTCGGTCGCGCGATCTACCGCAAGCCTGGTTTGGTATCCGAACAGACGCTGGTGGACTTCATACGTCACCCACGTAGGCCGGATCTGCGTTCGTACTGGCTGTTCCGACAGTTCATGGTGCAGACAAGCCAGCTGACCGGATCGTTCTATGCCAGGCGCGGGGTCGACGAAGTACTGCTGCGTCTTCCAAAGTTGATGCTGGATAGTACCGAGCCGTATGAGAAGGTCTTGGATCAGACGCCCAGCGAGGGAGAGGTGCTATCGGTTCATCGTCCCACGCTTGTTTTCGCAAGCTGAGGTGCCTGGATTGCTGCTCGGATTCACCACCGATCGCGCCCATTCGCTGCGGAATGTAGGCGGTCTTAGTTTTTTCGTCCAACATTCTAGAATCACTTCCAAAACTGCGTTATGTTCACCCCATAATGAGGCGGTTGAACCCGGCGAGGGGCCAGGTGAATGCCGGGGGGCAAGAAGGAATCTTTGGGGATGGCGAACATGAAATCTGTCGCGCGTCTGGCCTTGCCGCTGTGTCTCATGGCTGCCCTAGCTGCATGTGCGCTGCCGCGCAGCGGGCCATACTTTTCCGAAATCGCGGAGGTCGAGGGGCCCGAGGGCTATGGGTTTCACGTCGTACCGCTGACGCCCGAGGTTGCTCGGGTCACCCGGGTCGACGAACAGCGCGGCTTTGAGGTCACGTTCCTGCAGGCTGGAGCCGAGGCGCCCTACACCTTGTCGCGCGGGGACGTGCTGGCGATCACTGTGTGGGAGAACATCGACGAGGGTCTCCTCAATCCCCAAGGGATCGGCGCAGCGCCGCTGCCGAACAGCCAGATCGACGAGAATGGGCGGATTTCCGTACCCTACGTTGGTTTGATCCCGGCGGCAGGCCGAACGATCAGCCAACTGCGTGACGCCGTGCAGGGCGCCCTGGCAGAAAAGACTCTGAACCCGCAGGTGGACATTTTCCGGGTTGAGGCGAAGGGACGTCTCGTCAGCGTCCAGGGTGTCGTGAATGCGCCGGGGCTTTACCCGATCGAACAAGCAACCACGCACTTGCTGCCGATGATGGCGCGGGCGGGTGGCGTGACGATCGATCCCGAGGTTGTGCGTCTGAAGCTCCGTCGTGGGCGTATCCAGGGCGATATCTGGCTCCAGGATCTCTACGATGATCCGGTCCAGGATGTTCATCTAAGAGCGGGCGATGCCATCATCGTCGAAAGGGATCGCCGGTCGTTCACCGCTCTTGGCGCGGTGTCCGGGGCGCAGCGGATACCTTTTCCAGCGCGCGATCTTTCGGTGGCGTCGGCCCTGGGCACTGTTGGTGGGCTTAGCGAACAGCTTTCGGATCCCACCGGCGTCTTCCTGTTCCGTGATGAGCCGAAGGAAGTGGTGGAGCGGATCATGGCGGGCCAGACCTTCACCGAACCTCAGCGGGTAGCGTACATCATTGATCTCACGCAGCCCGCCGGGATGTTCTTGGCACGCGATTTCATGATGCGGGACGGGGACACGATCTTCGTTACCACAGCGCCGTTCGTGCGGTGGCTGAAGATCCTTCAGTCGATCTCGCCGATAGTGAACCTCGGGGGATCCGCGCGTTCGCTGGGTGGGTTCTGATCGCGGAATGAGGCAGGAGGGCGGTGGGACGCTCCGCGTTCAGTCCCTTGGCTTCCTGAGGCAACCCCGGGTTAGGCGTATCCTGACGCTCGCCGGTTGGCGAATAGCTGCAGGTTGGCCGCGGCGCGGTGATGCGGTCGGGATCTGGGGCGCCAAGCCGGTCTCACGTCGCGGCGCATGGGTTGCCTCCCGTTCCGGTGCTCCGCTGGTGACGATCGAGGACGGATTCCTTCGCTCCATGGCGCCCGGTGTCACCGGTGCTCCGCCGCTGTCGCTGATCATCGACGATATGGGTTTCTATGGCGATGCGCGCCAACCGTCGCGGTTGGAACGGACGCTCCAGGAAACTGCGCTGACTGCCGCCGAGGTTTCCCGCGCCCGGGATGGCATCACCTATTTGCGGCGGGAGCGGTTGTCCAAATACACCCCGCCCGTGCCACGTCGGCAGGTCGCGTCCGGTCATGTGCTGGTTGTGGATCAGACAGCAGGAGATGCCTCGGTCTCCGGCTCAGGTGCGTCGCCCCAGACGTTCCGGAGGATGCTTGAGGCAGCGCGCGTCGAGAACCCAGGTGCACGGATCCTGATAAAGGCCCACCCCGATGTCATCGCAGGTCGCAAGGATGGTCACTTGGTACTCGAAGATGCGTCATCGCCCGATGACTTTGTTGCGGCTGACGTGAATCCTTGGGACCTCATCGAGGGGGCATCGGCTGTCTATACGGTGTCAAGCCAGATGGGTTACGAGGCGGTCCTTGCAGGTGTTCCGGCGCGCTGTTTCGGGACCGCGTTCTATTCGGGCTGGGGGCTGACAGAAGACGAGCAGCGATGTCCCCGGCGCACGAGGTATCTGACAAGGGAGGAGCTCTTCCACGGCTGTCATCTTGCCTATCCGCTCTACTATGACCCATGGCACGATCAACTCTGTGACTTCGAGACGACGGCAAATGCGATCTCTCACGAGGTGAGCGCGCAGACAGCACCGTGCTCGATCGAAGGGGACGTCTTTGTCGGTGTACGGCGCTGGAAGCGGCGCGCGTTGACGGGGTTTCGCCCGCAATTGTCTCGACAGCCGGCGTTCGTGGACGACATCGCTGACGCCAAGCACCGTGCGAAGACCGAGAAGAGGGCCGTATGGCTTTGGGCTTCTCGCACTGACCGATCTGATCATGACGCGCTCAGCGCCGCCGATGTCCCCGTCGGGTTTGTGGAAGATGGCTTCCTTCGGTCCGTCGGATTGGGTGCCGATCTGACTGTGGCAGGATCGCTCGTCTTCGATTCAGAAGGCATCTATTTCGACCCCACGGCGCCCTCCGATCTGGAGGGGCTAATCACGCAAGCAGCCGAGGGTAGGGTAGATGAGGCGCGCGCGTCCGCGCTGATCGCGTCAATTGTGGCGGCTGGTGTGACCAAGTACAATGTCGGTGCAGAGGCGGACGTCTCCGCACCAAGTGGGCGGCGAGTGGTCCTGGTGCCGGGTCAAGTCGAGAATGACGCATCGATTGAACGGGGGTGCGGTGCGGTGCGCACGAACCTTGGCCTCCTGGAAGCAGCGCGCGCGGCGAACCCGGACGCCTGGCTCGTTTTCAAACCGCACCCGGATGTCGAGGCGAAGCTGCGCCCTGGTCGTGTCCCGGAGGCGCATTTGACAAGTCTCGCGGACCAGGTTTTGCCGGATGCCTCGGCCGCCACAGTGTTGGCGCAGTGCGATTCGATCTGGACGTTGACGTCTCTGATGGGGTTCGAGGGTTTGTTGCGGGGCAAGGCGGTTACCTGTCTGGGGATGCCGTTCTACGCCGGATGGGGGTTGACGACTGACTTGGGTCCAGCATGTGTGCGACGGACTGCACGCCCGACGCTGGACCAGTTGGTCTGGGCGACGTTGATTGCGTACCCCAGCTATCGCGATCCCATATCTGGTCTGCCGTGCCCGCCGGAGCTGATCGTTGAGCGGTTGGCCACGGGGATACCAACCCCCAAGGCGACCATGCTTTCGAGGTTGCAAGGAGCGTTCGCGGGCCACACCTGGTTGTGGCGTCGCTAGGCTCGGGTTCGCGACCAGAGCGAGAGGACGTCGCCCCCGAGCGACTCAGTCCGGTCGAGGGTGAAATTGGGTGCCAGCGAGAGGCGGTCCAGACCGAAGCCCTGGACGGCAGGGACCCCGTCGTTTCCGATGGCCTTGCCTGCTGTAAACAGCGCAACGCGGTCGACGAGCCCCCCGGCCAGAAGCGATGCGGCGAGCATGCCGCCGCCTTCTACAAGCAGACGGGTGATGCCGCGGGCGCCAAGCTCACCGAGCACAGCAGAAACATCGAGTGTGCCGTCATGTGTGGGCACCTCGATCGGCGCCGCTCCCGCATCGGACAGCGCCCCTGCTCGAAGTCGGTCGACGTTTGGGCGGTGAAGTAACCAGAGCGGTTGCGATTTGGCGGAGCGGACAAGTCGGCTTGTCAGGGATACCGAGAGCGCTCCATCTGCCACAATGCGGACAGGTGCCCGATCGGAGAGGCCGATGTCGCGGATGTCCAGCATCGGGTCATCGGTGCGTGCTGTGCCTGCGCCAATCATCACCGCATCCGATTCCGCCCGCATGAGATGAACACGTCGCCGGGCGGCGGGCCCAGTGATCCATCGGCTTTCACCGGTACGAACGGCAATCCGCCCGTCCATCGTCGTGGCGAGTTTCAGCAAGACCTCTGGCCGGCCGCGTTCGATTCGGCTGAGAAATCCGCCGTTCAAGGCGCGCGCCTCTGATGCCATGCAACCGATATCGACCGTGATCCCCGCGTCCCGGAGGCGGGTGAACCCGCGTCCCGACACCCGCGGATCTGGGTCTTGCAGGGGGCACACTACACGCGCAACCCCTGCTTGGACCAGGGCATCCGCACAGGGCGGAGTGCGCCCGTGGTGCGCGCAAGGCTCTAGTGTCACGTAGACAGTGGCGCCGCTTGCCTCACCCGCTGCGGCGAGCGCCATGGCTTCGGCATGGGGGCGTCCCCCCGCACCGGTCGCCCCGCGTCCCAAAACCCGGTCGTCCCGAACAACAACGCAGCCGACGGCAGGATTTGGCCAGGTCTGCCCGAGACCGCGCCGAGCGAGCGTCAATGCCGCCCGCATCCAGCGCACATCGGACATCGGTCACTCCTTGGCGGCGTCTGGGTCGGGAGGTCTTAGTTCTGACACGAACTTGTCGAAGTCGTCGGCTGCCTGGAAGTCGCGGTAGACCGATGCAAAGCGTACGTAGGCAACGGTGTCGATCCGTGCGAGCGCATCCATCACGATCTCGCCGATTGCTGTCGAATCAGTGTCTGTGTCACCGCTGGACTCGAGCCGCCGGACGATGCCGGATATCATTTGCTCAATCCGTTCGGGCTCAACGGGACGCTTCTGCATGGCAATCCGGATCGAGCGCGCAAGCTTGTCGCGGTCGAAGTCTTCACGCCTTCCGTTCTTCTTGATGACGACCAGATCGCGCAGCTGGACGCGCTCATAGGTGGTGAATCGGCCACCGCAGGCGGGACAATATCGCCGCCGGCGAATGGCGACGTTCTCTTCGGCGGGACGCGAGTCCTTGACCTGGGTGTCGGAGTTTCCACAGAAGGGACAGCGCATTTTGGCCTCCAAAGCACGGATCGAACCATGACTATAGGCAGGTGCCAAGCGCTTGTGTAGTCATGAGTTGCGTGCCCAACATGTACGCTATCACGCGGTGTCACGAGCGGGAGAGCCGGGCTTCGATTCCTGGGCTGGGGGGGCTAGGTGCAGATCCTCACTGGCAACCAGAGAGGACAGATTATGAAAACGCTCGTAGGAATTCTATCAGGAGTTCTCATGTTGGTCGCATCCAGCTTGGCCTTTGCGGGCGAGCGCAGCGGCGACTTCACGGGGCTCTCCAATCACGAGACGCGTGGTACGGTCGAAGTGGTACAGACCGCCGACGGCTGGGAGATTCATCTCAAGGACAACTTCTGGTTCGACGGCGCACCGGATCCTCGCGTGGGTTTTGGGCGCGACGGCAAGTTCGTGGACCCTACCGACTTCGAGCCGCTTCGCCAGAATGCGGGGGCGCAGGTCTACAAGGTACCATCGGAAATCGATCCCTCAGAGTTCGACGAAGTGTACATCTGGTGCCGTCGTTTCTCTGTGCCGCTTGGGGTTGCTGCCATCAACTGAACCAACCCAATGTGTCCCGTGTTCACGCATGCTTGAGAAAGCGTGCGTGGCGGCACCGACACTGTGCTGGCAGACTCTTACCTACAACGCGGCGCGAGGGGCGCCTCGTTCGATGCGAAGGGAGAAAACAATGAGAGCAGCGATTGTGGCGGCGGCGGTAGCGGCTGCGAGCCTTTGGGGAGGCCAGGCGGCAGCCGCTTGCGATCCGGGCAAGGCCGGCGCGGACCTGAGCTTCGAGGAAGCGAACGAGGTCTACGAATGCATCGCTGAGGAGCTGCATGCAGGGTATGTGAAGGGCAAGAAGCGCTGGATTCCAGCGGACTATGTGAATGATTTCCGAGGTTGGGCAAAGGCCAGTACTGTCCCCGCGGCACCTGGCTTCCACGGTGGTAGATTTCTTGTCACGTGGGTAAACGAGGTCGGCGCCGAGGAGTACATGAAGTACGCCGAAGCGCCGTCCATCCCCGCAGGCACCGTGATCGCGAAGGAAAGCTTTCAGGTCACGGATGGCGGCAAGGTTCGCAAGGGGCCGCTTTTCCTGATGGAGAAGGTCGCGGTCGGGAGCTCGCCTCAGACAGACGACTGGTACTACATGATGGTTGGGGCCAACGGCAGCCCGCAGGCCGTCCCCGTTGTCACAGCATGCCATGATTGCCATTCAGGTTTCGACTACCAAGGCAACCTTGGCTACCCGGTCGAAGAAGCCCGTGTGAGGTGATACAAGGGGTCACTTGGCGCCTAGCGCGTTGTGTCTGACCTGTCGACGCTTGGCACGCCATCGGCGCGGTTACGCGCGTCGATCCAGTCGCGGCCAAAGAGCAGCAGAGGTTTGTAGCAGGTCAATCTGGCCTCTGCTGCTCCAATCTTCCCGTAGGTCACGGCCCCCGTCTCTTCCCAGGCCGCCCCTACGAGAGGAAACAGTCGGTTCAGATCATCAGCCACGTCCGGCGCCTCAATCCATGGCGCGTCCCCAGGGCCTGTCTTGAGATGACGCAGTTTTGTGCGGCGGTGCGGCGCAAGGCTTTCCGAGGCATGCAACGCCGAGCACCGGTTCCAACCGACGCCGATCAACAGGATCTTCATCGACGGCCGATCAGCTAGCCGGCCCCAGGGAGTTTCGGGGCCTGTGGCCCATCCGCTCTGATCGTGGGGCTTGGCGAGTTCTTTCGCGTCGGGACCCAGCAACAGAACCGAGCTGGTGGGGTGAGGGCTGCGCACCACACCGGGCCAGACGCGGAAGGCTTCTGGCACGGCGCCATTTCCCCGGACGTTGGAGCGAGTAGGTTCAAACCCAGGAACCTGCGCCCGGAGCCTGCGGTGAACATCGGGGGGCACTTCTTTGCCCAAAATCTCGACCGGATCATAGGCGTCGTTGCTGAAGCCCGGCATTCCAATCAGACCGTTTGGCCCAACCGCCAAAATCAGGGCCTCGATCAGACCGCGCGGGCCGCTGATCACGTGGCCGATCGCCCCAAGGGACGAATGCACAAACAGGCCGTCACCGGGGTGGATCCCAAGCGCCCAAAGGTCAGCGGCAAGGTCTTCCGCTCCAACAATCATCGGGAGGCCGTCACTCTGGCCGAAACGACCCGCGAATCTCGATATCCGCGCCTGGACGCAGTCGGAAGACGACAACCTCGCCCGGCACGCTTTCGACCCCGGTCAGTGCTTGGATGTTCGGCCCATGGGTTACCAGAAGCGCCGTCTCGGTCGCGCGCTGACCGTCCACGAGTGAGAGGATCGCGTCGATCTGATCCTCCGGGTCGTCGCCAAGCAGGTTCAACAACGACTCTTCCGTCACGGGGCGCAGCTGAAGCAATTGCGCGGTGTGAAGCGCTTCGCACCAACGGCTGGCAGCAATAACGTCAATATGGATGCCCGACCGTTCGAAGATGCGCCCCAACTGGCGCGCCTTGTTCGTTTGACTACGCGAAAGCACTCGAACATCGGTGCAATCGGCCCGTCCGAGCGCGTCTGGAGGCTCCTCTGATGGAGCCCCCGTATGATGCATGAGCGCATGGGTATAGCGATCCTCCAGGAACTGCAGCACACGCTCGTCCGCATGTGCCGTAGTGGTTCCAAGGGCTGACAATAAGAGAAGGACTACCGCTCGCATACGCGCTAGCTGACCTCTTTGGTCATGCAAATCAAGTGGGGTGTGCCAATAGCGCACCCCCGCCGTGGTCAAAGCCCTTCGTAGATCGGAAAGCGATCGCAGAGTGCCTTGACCTTGCCTTTGACCGTGGCTTCGACACCCGCGTTGCCCTCTTCGCCGTTTTCCGCAAGCCCATCGACCACTTCCACAATCAGCTGTGCAACCTGGCGGAACTCAGCTTCGCCAAAACCACGGGTGGTACCGGCAGGAGAACCCAGACGCAGTCCCGACGTGACCATCGGCGGCTCTGGATCGAAGGGGATGCCGTTCTTGTTGCAGGTGATGTTTGCCCGCAGCAAGGCCTGCTCGGCTGCGTTGCCTTTCACGCCCTTGGGCCGAAGGTCTACCAGGCAGAGGTGCGTGTCGGTGCCGCCGGTGACAATGGCGAGTCCCCCCTTGATCAGCTCGTCCGCCATGGCCTGTGCGTTCTTGATGACCTGCGCGATGTACGAGCGATACTCTGGGCGCAGCGCCTCTCCGAAGGCCACTGCCTTGGCCGCGATGACGTGCATAAGAGGTCCACCCTGAAGGCCGGGGAAGACCGCAGAGTTGATCTTCTTCGCCAGCGCCTCGTCATTCGTGAGGATGATGCCACCACGCGGACCCCGCAGCGTCTTGTGCGTTGTCGACGTCGCCACATGGGCGTGATCCAACGGGTTTGGGTGGTGCCCCGCAGCGACAAGGCCGGCAAAGTGCGCCATATCGACATGTAGGATCGCGCCCACGCTGTCGGCAATCTCGCGGAACTTCGCAAAGTCGATCTGCCGGGG
Source organism: Pseudomonadota bacterium (assembly GCA_039033215.1). Lineage (GTDB taxonomy): Bacteria > Pseudomonadota > Alphaproteobacteria > Rhodobacterales > Rhodobacteraceae > Thermohalobaculum. The sequence goes on from JBCCDA010000039.1 coordinate 12,297, forward strand.
CACGGCTGAGCCGCCCGCATAGATCAGTTCGGGCTTGTGCTCCTCGGCCAGCTCGGCCACGCGGTCATAGTCGATCAGGTTGTCCTGCTGGCGAACGCCGTACTGGACTGCGTTGAACCATTTGCCCGAAAGGTTGGGTCTTGCGCCGTGGGTCAGGTGCCCGCCCGAGGCGAGGTCCATCCCCAGGATCGTGGCGCCTGGTTTGATCGTCGCCAGCATGACCGCCTGGTTGGCCTGCGCACCGGAGTGAGGTTGCACGTTGGCGAAGCCGCAATTGAAGAGCTGCTTGATCCGGTCGATTGCCAGCTGCTCTGCCACATCGACAAACTCGCACCCGGCGTAGTAGCGCCGACCGGGATAACCCTCAGCATACTTATTCGTCATGACGCCGCCCTGGGCCTCCATGACGGCGCGGCTGACGATGTTTTCGGACGCGATCAGCTCGATCTCGTCGCGCTGCCGCCCGAGTTCATTTTCGATCGACGCGAAAAGCTCTGGATCACGGCTGCTGAGGTTCTCGGTGAAAAAACCGCTATCGCGGGTTACGGCGTCCATGGCGCGTCTCCTCTGTCATCATTGACTCCCCGAAGCGGACATAGCGCGGCAGGAGGCAGGGTCACGGGGGATCTACTGCGGAGCACGCGGCCCCGTCCAGCCTCGTCCCGACCTCTCAGGCGAATTGCCCGACCCGCCAGGGGTCGCTAAGGTTGCTCCGCGCACCGCGCCGCGCCGGGGGAGTTCATGCCAAAGATCAGCGTCATGGGAAGCGACACACCTGTCGCACAAGAGGCTGTTGCCGATCTCTGCCGGCGGTATGGGCAGGTCGCGCCCGAGGAGGCCGAGATCATCGTGGCGCTCGGTGGCGACGGCTTCATGCTGCAGACGCTTCACCGGGTGATGGGGTTGGACGTGCCCGTCTACGGCATGAACCGCGGTTCGGTCGGATTCCTGATGAACGAGTACGCGGACGAGACCCTGCTCGAGAAACTGCAGGCCGCCAAGATCGCTGTGATCAATCCGCTGAGGATGCAGGCCACCGACGCGAACGGCGAATCGCACGAGGCTCTCGCGATCAACGAGGTCGCGCTCTTTCGCCAGATCCACCAGGCGGCGAAGATCCGAATCTCGATCGACGGGGTCGTTATGCTTGAGGAGTTGATCTGTGACGGCATCCTGGCCGCAACGCCGGCAGGCTCGACCGCGTATAACCTCTCAGCTCATGGACCGATCCTGCCGATCCGTTCAAAATTGATGGCGCTGACCCCGATTTCCGCGTTCAGACCACGGCGGTGGCGCGGGGCGTTGCTGCCGTGGGACACGCACCTTGAATTGGAAATTCTGGAACCGGACAAACGCCCCGTGTCTGCGACGGCCGATCACCATGAGGTACGCAAGGTTCGGCGTGTTTCGGTCGAGGCGGCGTCAGAGATCGAGATGCGGCTGCTCTACGATCCCGGCCATGGCCTTGAAGAACGGCTGCTTCGGGAGCAGTTTACGGTGTGACCAGTACAAGGTAGTCAACCGGCCGTCCCGGACGCCCCGGTCCAGCAGGAACAACGTACGAGTTCATCATGACGGTCCGCGAACAGGTTCAGTACTGGGGCATCGCCCTGACGTTGTTCGTGGCAGCACTATGGTTCCTATCGGCCGCACTGTTGCCATTCGTGCTTGGCGCGGCGATTGCCTACCTGACCGACCCCCTGGCGGACTGGCTGGAGGCGAGGGGCCTAAGCCGTGTGCTTGCGACGGTCGCCATCACGGTTGGCTCGCTGGCGTTTGCGATCATAGCGGTACTGCTCGTCCTTCCGCTGCTGGTGGATCAGATCCGGCAGGCTGTTGCCCAGGCGCCGACCTATGTCGACGATGCGCGCAACCTGATCGCGCGCCTTTTGCCGGAGATCCAGACCGAGGGCACCTTTCTCAACCGTGCCGTGACCAACCTCCGGGCGAACGCGGAGGAGTGGAGTGTTTCACTGCTCGCCACGATCTTGTCGGGCGGCGTTGCGCTTGTGAACTTCCTCGCCGTCCTTTTCGTGACGCCCGTTGTCGCGTTCTACCTGCTTATGGACTGGGATCGCATGGTGGAGGGTATCGACGACTACTTGCCCCGCGAGCACCGTGCCGAGATCCATGCGATCGCGACTCAGCTGGACACTGTGCTGTCCGGGTTCGTGCGGGGCCAGCTTACGGTATGTGCGCTTCTGGGCAGCTTCTATGCTGTTGGCTTGATGATCGTGGGGCTCGATTTCGGGCTCCTGATCGGGGTCTTCGCGGGAATGATCTCGTTCATCCCGTTTGTCGGCTCGGTAGTGGGCGGCCTTCTGTCTGTTGGGGTCGCAACAGCGCAGTTCTGGAGTGAGCCCGGCTGGATTCTGGTTGTCGCGCTGATCTTCGTGGTAGGTCAGGCGCTGGAGGGCAATGTCGTGACGCCCAAGCTCGTCGGCGACAAGGTCGGCCTCCATCCGGTCTGGCTGATGTTCGCGCTGTCGGCTTTCGGAGTTCTCTTCGGGTTTGTCGGGCTTCTGGTCGCCGTGCCCGCCGCTGCCGCGATCGGTGTCGTGGGCCGGTTCATGCTGGTCCAGTACAAGAGCGGGCGGCTCTACCACGGCCCGAACGGGGCGCCGCGGGACCACCCACCCGACGATGCCCCAGACCTGAAATGACAAATGACGAACAGCTTGTCCTGCCGCTGGCGTATCGCCCGGCACAGGGGGTGCACGATTTTCTGGTCTCCCCGTCGAACAAGGCTGCTTGGCAGGCGATCACATTGGTGGACAGCCCCTTCGCCGCGCGGCTCGCGCTGAGTGGTCCGGCAGGGGCGGGCAAGACGCACCTCGCGCAGATCTGGGGTGGCCGGATGGGGGCGGTTGGACAGCCGTTGGCCGACCTCACAGAGCTGAGCCTTCGGGGTCTCTTCGAGGCACCTGCTATCGTACTGGAAGACGCGGACGAGAGCCTGGAGCTGCCGGGGCCTGCGCGACGGCAAGTGGAGACGCTGCTCTTTCACCTGCTCAACGCCACCATGGCAGAAGGGATCCCGCTTCTGATGACGGGACGCACACCTCCCGCACGTTGGTCGGTGGATATGCCCGACCTTGCCTCGCGGCTCTCGGCCTTACCGCATGTGGCACTCCAGCCGCCTGACGACGCACTGTTGACGGAGATCCTTCGCAAACTCTTCAAGGATCGCCAACTCGCTGTCGGCGCAGATGTGCTAGAGTTCCTTATTCGTCGGATGCATCGCTCCTTCGAGGCAGCCGAAGATCTGGTAGCGCGGCTCGATCGGCTCTCGCTGGCGAACCGCAGATCGATCACACGACCGCTCGCCAAGGAGCTGTTTCCGGACCAGACCGGAGAACCAGAGTTGCGGGGCAAGAACTGAGATATGCGCGCGGACTTTCTGAACACATATGTGACGCCGCCGGATACGCCTGCGGCCACCACGATCGGGGCGACAGATCCGACGCGGTTCTTCAACCGCGAGCTGTCGTGGCTGGCCTTCAACTGGCGTGTACTGGAGGAGGCCGACAACGAGAGCCATCCATTGTTCGAGCGGTTGCGGTTCCTTTCGATCTCGGGCTCGAACCTGGACGAGTTCTACAACGTTCGCGTTGCAGGGCTTCGGGCGCAGACAAGAGCAGGGGTCGACCGCCGTTCATTGGACGGCAGGACAGCGGCCCAGCAACTCGCGCTGATCGACGAAGAAGCCGAACGACTCCAGAGCTTCCAACAGCGTACCTGGAATAAGTTGCGGGTGCTGCTCGCGGCGGACGGAGTGCACGTCGTCGGGAGGGAGGCGCTGACCGAGGACGATCGCGTCGCGCTCGACGATCTGTTCCTGAGACAGATCTTCCCGGTTCTCACGCCGATGGCGATCGATCCGGCCCACCCGTTCCCGTTTATCCCGAACAAGGGGCTGGCGCTGGCGCTGCACATGGTGCGGATCTCGGATGGCGAGACACTGGAAGCGCTGGTGTTGGTGCCACCGCAACTGGCCCGCTACCATCGCCTCCGCGACACTCCGGATGGTGCGATCCGGTTCCTGCCGTTGGAGGAGATGCTGGGGATCTTCCTTGACCAACTGTTCCCGGGATACGAGGCCGACGGTCGCCTGATCTTCCGCGTGCTCCGAGACTCGGACATCGAGATCGAGGAAGAATCGGAGGATCTGGTTCGCGAGTTCGAGACCGCGCTGAAGCGCCGCCGCAAGGGCAGGGCCATCCGTCTGAAAGTCAACGCGGACGCGCCTGAGGAGCTCAAACGCCTCATCGCCGATCAGTTGGAAGTTGAAGACAACGAGCTTATCGAAGTGGACGGTGTTGTCGGCATCTCCGACCTCGATCAGATGCTGACCGATGACCGTGCCGAGCTTGCCTGGGTGCCCTATCAGCCACGCCTTCCCGAGCGCGTCCGCGATCATGATGGGGACATCTTCGCAGCGGTGCGCCAGAAGGACATGCTGCTGCATCACCCCTACGAGAGCTTCGAGACCGTGGTGGACTTTCTGCGGCAGGCGGCCCGTGACCCCAACGTCTTGGCGATCAAGCAGACACTCTACCGCACCTCAAAGGACAGCCCCATCGTCAAGGCGCTCTGCGAAGCAGCCGAAGATGGCAAGTCCGTCACAGCGTTGGTCGAGCTCAAGGCGCGGTTCGACGAGGCGGCGAACATCCAGCTTGCCCGGCAATTGGAACGCGCTGGCGCGCAAGTCGTCTTCGGCTTTGTCGACTGGAAGACCCATGCAAAGATCAGTCTGGTCGTGCGCCGCGAAGGTAGCGATCTGGTCACCTATTCGCACTTCGGCACCGGAAACTACCACCCGATCACGGCGCGGTTCTATACCGACCTGTCGCTATTCACCTGTAACCCGGCCCATGGTCGCGATGCCGCTCGGATCTTCAACTTCATCACGGGCTATGCGCAACCGTCAGGCCTGCAGGCAGTGCAGACTGCGCCGTTAACCCTGAAGACCACCCTTCTGGAACGGATAGAGGCCGAGATCGAGCACGCGCAGGCGGGCCGGCCAGCCCATGTCTGGGCAAAGATGAATTCCCTGTTCGAAGGCGAGATCATCGATGCGCTCTACCTTGCCAGCCGGGCCGGGGTGAAGATTGACCTCGTGGTGCGTGGGATCTGCGGATTGCGTCCGGGCATCCCAGGGTTCTCGGACAACATCCGGGTGAAGTCGGTGATCGGCCGGTTCCTCGAGCACAGCCGGATCGCCTGTTTCGGCAACGGCAGCGGCCTGCCGTCCGACGATGCGAAGGTCTACATTTCCTCGGCGGACTGGATGGATCGAAACCTCAACCGCCGGGTCGAGACCCTTGTGGAAGTCACCAATCCCACGGTGCATGCTCAGATCCTCCATCAGGTGATGGCCGGAAATTTGCGCGACGAGGCGCAGAGCTGGATCCTGCAATCGGATGGGCAGTACATGCGCGCGACAGGAAAGTCCGGCGAGCCGCTTTTCAATTGCCATGAATGGTTTATGAAATACCCGTCAATGTCAGGACGTGGACGCAGCGGAGCCGAGGATGCGCCGAGGCTGACGCGGGTGGCCGAGGCCGCTGAATAGGCATCCGGGGAGCGGGGACGCTGTCGAGACCACCGAAGAAACCCGGCGGATCCACCATTGTGCGTCGACCGCGCCAGCGGAACCTGTTTGCCGATCAGTTACCGTCGTTCTCCCGTCCTGGGCCGTCCAAGGACCGGATAGGGGTTGTGGACGTGGGCTCGAACTCTGTGCGGATGGTCGTCTTTGAAGGTGGCCGACGTTGTCCGGCGGTGGTCTTCAACGAAAAGGTCATGTGTGGTCTGGGGTCTGAGCTTGCTGAAACGGGACGGCTATCGCCGAATGGGGTCGAGCGGGCGCTGAGGGCCTTGCGCAGGTTCGTGGCCGTAGCGCCAGGCCTGCAAGTCGGTGCTCTCTCCGGCGTTGCAACATCTGCTGTTCGAGACGCGGCGGACGGGACCGCGTTCTGCCGCCGAGTCACCCGCGAGACGAACATTCGCCTGGAAGTTGCCTCGGGAGCAGACGAGGCGCGTCTGGCAGCGCAGGGCGTTTTGTTTGGGGATCCAGGTGCGGATGGCTTGGTCATCGACGTGGGCGGCGCCTCTATGGAGATCTGTCCCATCCGCGCCGGAACTCGGGGCGCCGGCGTCAGCACGCCGCTGGGTCCGCTTCGCTTTGCGAAGTCTACAACGGCGGAGACGACCAAGATCGTGGACGAGGTGCTGCGCCCCCTGACCGGCCGCTTCCAGCGCGGCGCGGATAGGCTGTACCTGGTGGGTGGCGCGTGGCGGGCGCTTGGCCGCGTGCACATCGCACGGTCAGACTATCCGCTGCCGGTTCTTCACGAATTTGCGTTCTCGGCGGACGACGCTCGACAACTCACCAATTTTGTTCAGGGCGCGCCCCGCGATGCGTTGTCTGCGATACAGGGCGTCTCGAGTTCCCGCGTCTCGGCTTTGCCGCACGCGGCGTTGCTGTTGGAGGCGCTGCTGGACGCCTTTGAACCCTCCGAAATTGTGATTTCGGGCTTCGGGCTCCGGGAGGGAGTTTGCTACGAAAGCCTGCCGGCCGCCATCAGACGCGAAGACCCGCTGATCTCGACTGCGATGGGCCACGAGCAGACTCGTGCCCGGGCGCCCGGGTTTGGCGGGGACCTCTGGCCATGGCTTCTGGGCGCTGTCCCGGCGGAAGATGAGGCCGAAGCCCGCCTGATCCGCGCGGCTTGCCATCTCTCGGATGTCTCTTGGCGGGCGCATCCTGATTACCGCACCCGCGCCTGTTCCGAGATCATCACCCGCGTCAACCTCTCCGGTGCCGGGCATCGCGGGCGCGCCTTCATCGGCGCCATGCTGGTGGCGCGTTACAAGGGCGGACGCCGGGCACTGTCCGAAGAACCCTGGGTCAGCCTGCTGGACAAGCCCGCGCAGGCCCGGGCGGCGGCCTTCGGCGCCCTCATGCGGCTGGGTGCAACGCTTGCCGGGGCCACGCCCGGGTTTTTACCGCACTGCCCCCTTGTTCTGGACGGTGGAACACTGCGGCTCGTCCCCGAACCGTCAGCCGAGATCATCCTGGGTGAGGAGGTCGAGAAACGCCTTGGCCAGGCCGCGCGCGCCTTTGACCTGGATTGGGAGATCGCCGCCTGATTGCTCATGAGCGGGAAGTGGTACCTCGCCCTGAGCGAACAGCACAAGGAAGCCTCAGGACTTACCTGTTCCGCGAGGCCTCGAAGTCTCACTAGTCGCGGAACATGGCCTTGACCTTTTCGCCGTCATAGGGCCGTTCTGTTAGTCCCTCAGCTTCCCATTCCAGCCGCTCGATCTCGAAGAAATCGGCACCATAGACATGGATCGCGCCGGTATAGCGCTGGATCGGGTTTGTGACCGAGTGGATGATGTCCTTTCCCATCGGCGCGACACACCCTGTCGACAGCGCCTTCGCGCCTGCCGCCTCGATGCGGCCATCTGGGTCGTCCTTGACGCGGCGCCAAAAGATGTTGTCCTCACGTCCCTCGTATATGCCGATAACGGCCCAGGTTTCATGATTGTGGGGCATCACTGTCATCATGGGTTTCCAGACGAGGTTCAGGATCGTCAGATCCTCGGACCGGTAGATTGGTGTGATCCCACCGGCCGCTGGCGCCCCGATGGCATCGCGCACCCCGGCGGGGTCGTCCATGGCGCGCCGCACTACCTCTGCCACTGCTTTGTGGGTGGCATCCTCGTGCACGGCATCACGGCAATCGGACACGAAACGCTCAAGATCAAACATCGTCTGCTCCCTAGTTTGTAGCACGGTACGCCGCCTCGCACGGCCTGTAAACGACGCGCGCTTGCGGGCATCCCGGAGACACCCTAAGAACCCGGACAAGTCCGACCGCTAGGAGCCGAAAACGATGCGCCTGACCCGCTACTTCCTGCCCGTGCTCAAGGAGACGCCGGCCGAAGCCCAGATCGTCAGCCATCGGCTGATGCTGCGGGCGGGGATGATCCGACAGGCAAGCGCGGGCATCTACTCGTGGCTCCCGCTTGGGTACAAGGTCCTGCGGCGGATCGAGCAGATCGTGCACGAGGAACAGCAGCGGATGGGTGGCATCCCGGTTCTGATGCCGACGATCCAGTCCGCTGATCTCTGGCGCGAGTCGGGTCGCTACGACGACTACGGCGCCGAGATGCTGCGGATCACCGACCGCCAGGGGCGGGACATGCTCTACGGCCCGACCAACGAAGAACAGATAACCGAGATTTTCCGCGCGTATTCGGGTTCTTACCGCGATGTGCCGAAACAGCTCTACCATATCCAGTGGAAGTTCCGGGACGAGGTGCGGCCCCGCTTCGGGGTGATGCGCGGGCGCGAGTTCCTGATGAAGGATGCCTATTCGTTCGACCTGGACCGCGACGCCGCGCTGCATTCCTACAACCAGCAGATGGCGGCCTATCTGCGCACCTATGAGCGGATGGGCCTCAGCGCGATTCCGATGCGCGCCGAGACGGGGCCGATCGGCGGGGATCACTCACACGAGTTTCTCGTGCTTGCACCGACGGGCGAGAGCGGTGTGTTCTACGACAGCGCGATCACGGCCAAGACCCTGGGCGACCGCGAGATAGACTGGGACGATCGCGCGGCGCTGCAGGCGATCTTCGACGAGTGGACAGCACCCTACGCCCGCACCGACGAGACGCATGAGTCGGCGAAGTTCGACGAGATGGTGCCCGAGGATCGCCGAGTTGAAGGCCGTGGGATCGAGGTGGGGCAGATCTTTTACTTCGGCACCAAGTACTCCGACCCGCTCGACGCCCGTGTCACCACGCCCGATGGTGAGAAGGTGCCGGTTCACATGGGGTCTTACGGAGTCGGTGTCAGCCGTCTGGTGGGCGCGATCATCGAGGCAAGTCACGACGACAACGGCATCATCTGGCCGGAAGGTGTCACCCCCTTCCACGCAGGAATTATCAATCTGCGTCAAGGGGATAGTGCCTCTGACGGAGCCTGCGGCCAGATCTACGCCGCGCTGAAGGCCGGCGGTCTGGACCCGCTCTACGATGATCGCGACACGCGGGCGGGGGACAAGTTCGCCACGATGGACCTGATAGGGCTGCCGTGGAGGATCACCGTTGGCCCGCGAGGTCTCAAGGAGGGCACGGTCGAGCTCACCGAACGCCGGACCGGTGAGACCGAGAACTTGTCGCCGGAGGCGGCGATCGACCGCGTGAAAAAGGTCTACGCCTAGTCCGATTGTAAGCCCCGTTTGTGCTTTCCAAGGTGGAGCGTCGATGTTCTCTCGTCTCGAATGGATGATCGCCGGACGGTATCTTCGCGCCCGGCGCAAGGAGGGTGCGATCTCCGTGATTGCGGGGTTCTCGCTCGTTGGCATTCTTCTGGGTGTCGGCACCCTGATCGTTGTGATGTCGGTGATGAACGGGTTCAGAGCCGAGCTTGTGAAGCAGATCGTTGGTGCGCAGCCGCACGTGCTGGTCGTCGGCTCACCTGGTGAAGGCATCGAGGATTTCGATGCTCTGGCCGAAAAAATAGAAGAGGTACAGGGCGTTACGCGGGCCGCGCCTCGCATAGAACAGACGGTGATGGCCTCTGCCCCGTCCGGGCAGGCGACGGGCGTGCAGGTGCGAGGGCTGACGCCGGAGGATCTCGCGACGGTCGAGCGAGTGGCGAAGCCGGAGTACTTTGAGGGCTCCTTCGCGGACTTCGCGGACGGTATCGCTGTGGGCGATGCGGTGGCGCGCCGGCTTGGTGTGTATATCGGTGACAAGCTCACGCTCATCTCGCCACCGAATCGCGATACGGTGGCCGGCCGGATCGTGACGAAGCGCACCTACACGGTCACATACATCTTCCGCACGGGCTACTTTCCCTACGATAACCTCTACGCCTTTCTCCCGCTGGAAGCGGCGCAAGGGCTCCTGAACAAGCGCGGTCAGGTTGACGGGATCGAGGTGAATGTCGAGGATCCGGATGGCCTGGCCCGCTGGGATCCGGTGGCGCGGATGCACCCTGATCCGGTCAGCCAGTCGCTTGCGACGCGCCTCAACCCGGGCACTTGGCTGCAGAACTGGAAGGATCAGAACGGCACGTTTCTGGCCGCGCTGGACGCCGAGCGTGGGGCAATGTTCGTGATCCTGTCGCTGGTCATTCTTGTCGCGGCGCTGAATATCATCTCCGGCTTGACGATGTTGGTCAAAGAAAAGGGTCCCAATATCGGCATCATGCGGACGTTTGGGATGTCGAAGGGTGCAATTCTCCGGGTGTTTTTCATATGTGGAATGGCAATTGGTGTCGTGGGAACTGCTATGGGCGTGATTGGCGGCATTTTGTTCGTCACATATATTCACGAAATCCAAACAGCACTGGAGTCTCTGCTTGGGATTTCGCTCTGGCCCAAGGAAGTACGCGGCCTCTCGACGATCCCGGCGATCATGCATGTCTCGGACGTTGCGACGACCGCAGTCGTGGCGCTGCTTCTGTCACTTGTGGCCACGTGGTATCCGGCCCGGCGGGCGGCGAAGCTCGATCCGGTGGAGGCGCTGCGCTATGAGTAAGGCGCTCCAACTAACAGGAATAAAAAGAGATTTCGGGAAGGGGCCGACCCGGCTGCAGGTGCTGCGCGGTGTCGATCTCGCAATCGAGGCAGGGGAGGTTGTCGCCCTCGTCGCGCCGTCCGGCGCGGGGAAGTCCACCTTACTACAGATAGCGGGGCTGCTTGACACCCCGACAGCAGGAACGGTGGCGATCGGAGGGCAGGAACTCACCGGTGCGGGGGACGATGCCCGGACAGCTGCCCGCGGTCAACTCCTTGGATTCGTTTATCAATTTCATCACCTGCTTCCGGAGTTCTCGGCATCTGAGAACCTCTCGATTCCACAGCTGGCCAGCGGCCGGTCCAAGGAGGAGGCACGCACGCGTGCGCTGGCTCTGCTCGAAAAAGTGGGCTTGTCCGAGCGTGCCACGCACCGCCCGGCGGAGCTCTCGGGTGGGGAGCAGCAACGCGTTGCGATCTGCCGCGCTTTAGCGAATGATCCCAAGGTGTTACTGGCCGATGAGCCGACCGGAAATCTCGATCCCGAGACCAGCGACCGGGTCTTTCAGATGCTCTTGCAGGTGGTGCGCGACACCGGACTTGCCGCCCTGATCGCCACGCATAACCTGCAGCTTGCCGAGCGGATGGACCGTGTCGTACGGCTCGAGGCGGGGCGGATCGCCTGAGGCGTTAACTCCTTTGGCGCTGTCTTTTGCGGCGTATGACAAGTGTGCAGAAAGTGTATGCCAAACGTATGACATTTCCCCTTTCTGCAAGTCGACTTGATCTGGTTAACGGGGCTCCGAAATGAAGAGAGTGGTCTTGGTCACGGGGGCTGCGCGGGGCATTGGTCTCGAGACGGCGCGGGCTTTTCTCGAGGACGGTTGGTCGGTCGCGATGCTCGACATCGACGGCGCCGAGCAAGTGGCCGCGGCGGATGCGCTGGCGATGCCGGAGCGCGTTCTACCATTGACCTGCGACGTGGCGGACGAGGCGCAGGTTGCGGCCGCCTTCGCTGCCATGGGGGAGCGGTTCGGGCGTCTTGATGCGCTGGTCAACAATGCGGGCACGGCGAGCTTTGCGACTGTGACGGAGACGAGTGTCGCTGACTGGCGCCGGATCCTCGATGTCAATCTGACCGGTCCGTTCCTCTGCGTTCAGGCGGCGGTGCCGTGGATGGGACAGGGCGGGGCCGTCGTCAATATTGCGTCGATCTCCGGACAGCGGGCGTCCACGCTTCGGGTGGCGTACGGGACGTCGAAGGCCGGTCTGATGCACCTGACGAAGCAGTTGGCAGCGGAGCTTGCGGGGCACGGCATTCGGGTCAACTGCGTCGCCCCGGGGCCGGTCGAGACAGCCATGGCGAAGAAGGTGCATTCGGACGCGATCCGGGCCGACTACCACGACGCCATTCCGTTGGCGCGCTATGGGCTGGAACGTGAGATCGCCAATGTGATCCTGTTCCTGTGTTCGGACAAGGCGAGCTATGTGACGGGCGAAACCCTTGCTGTCGACGGGGGCTTCGCCGCGACGGGGATCGGTCTGCCCAGCTTGCGGCAGTCCGAGGCCTGACAGAGCGCAGGGGCAGAACCGGAAGCCGGGTTTTGCGCCGCACGATGAACGCTGACCCGGCGCCTCTAGAGGATGCTCACCCGGTAACCGGCCCGGGGGAAGTGAACGCAGATCTCCCCGATGCCAGGCTCGTCGCGCACAAGGGCCACCTGATCCCGGCCAACGAGGCGACAGATCCCCTCGACCGCCTGCTCTCCACCGTCCAGATCCGGGCTGACCGCGATCGGTGTGCCCGGCACCAACCCCTGCGGGTCTAGCGGATCGGTCGTCTCCGGCGTCGCGATCGTGGCCTTGCGGGCGACATCGTGCGCCTCTTCGGGGGTCATCGGGCTGGCGGTGCCATGCCCAAGCGCCTCCATCCGCGCTTCCCAAGCGGTCAGGTGCTTGAATTGCGCGAGGAGCGCCGGGCCGTCCGCCCAGCGGCCGCGCAGGAACCAGACCACGTGCCAGTTGAGCACGTCAGGCAGCCCCGGCGCCTCGCCAAGCATGAAGTCGCGCCCCAGCGATAGCCGGTCGTCCACCCAACCGAGGTGGGCGCGCATCTGCGCGGCGAGGTGGGGCAGATCAGCGTTCGCGGCGCTCAGCCGTTCCACCCAGTCGGGACCGAAGTAGAGGCGCCCCCGATCAGCGGCAAAGGCGGGGTCCAATGCATCGCCCGCGGCACCGAGGATGATCTTGACGGCTAGGTTGAAGAGCTCACCGTCCGTCCAACGGCTCACCGCCACAGCCATGCCCTGAGCACCACCAGGAAAGAACGTGGGCGTCGGGTGGCGCCGGTCGATCTCGCGCAGGATGCACTGGCTGTCGCAGTAGATGTCCGCACCGATCTGCATCACCGGCGTGCGCCGGTAGCCTCCGGTCAGGGCGACGAGCTCCGGCTTGGGCGGCAAGCGCGGGATCTCGACATCGTGCCACGGCAGATCCTTCAGTCCCAGGCCCTTGCGCACCTTCTCGGCCACCGGGGACTGGGGATAGTTGTGCAGGATGATCTCGGACATCTTTGGTCTCCTAGTCCGGGCCCAGCGCCCAGCGGTCGTGCTTGCGGAACGCCATCAGCACCCAGCAAGCGGCGACGACGATGATCGAGGGGTAGAAGAGAGCGTTCACCGTGCCAGGTTTCTCGCCCCCCATCCACAGCCAAAACGGGTCGATGAACGAAGGCCAGATGGCCAGGGCGACGAAGGTGTTGATCACGAACAGGGCGGGCAGCGTGAACCGCCGCCAGGGGCCCAGCGCAATCAGAAGCGCGAGAGCGACCTGGAACCAGCCGAAAGCGATCAGGAGGATGTCTTGCGTGAAGACGCCACCGTAGTACTTGTCCGATACCGCCGGTCCGGCGCCCGTACCCAGACCCTTGACCAGCCCCCACCAGAAGATGAGGCCCGCTGTGGTGACCCGCAGGACCAGCAGCCCAAGCCGCTGAGCGGCGGATGATGTGATGAAACGATCCACGGCGTTCTCCTGTGTCGGACGCCGCGGGACGATAGCCCCCGGCGCGCGGAGAGCTAGTGGATTTTCATCTGTTCACAGAGACTTGTGCCAACGACCGTCGCGAGCCGGTGCCTTGCTCTGTCTCTGGGAGTGCGCCGCCGTTCAGGCCCGGCGACGCTCGTGATCCACGACCCGGCCGATGGCGCGTCCGGCCGAGATCGCCTCGTCGATGAGGCGCCCCGGTTCCGCGTCCGTTGTCGCCATCTGCATCATCTCGAGATTGCCGAGCAACGTTTGCAGGTGTTCGCGGATCTCCACCCTTGGTCCGTGGTCATCCATTGGCACATCGGCACCGGCAAGGACCGTCTCGGGCGACATGCGTGCGCCGGCCTCCAGCAGGTCCGAGATGTTGAGCCAGAACCCCAGCGTGCCGCCTAGCTGGTCCTTGCGCTCCTGAACAAGGAACGTGCGGTTGTCTGTCAGCTGACGGATTGCCGTTGCACCGTAACGGCGCTGCATCATGCGTGCTTCGATCCAGCTCGCCTGCGCCTCCGCGCCCATGTCGACCTGGTCCGCCGCGACGACTGCGGCGAGAAGGTCCGGGAAATATGCCCCTTCGCGAATCAGGGGGCGGACCCGGAAGTTCACGTCCTCGTAGGCCGTGTTCCAGAACCGCAGCCGGTCAGCGCTGTCGTAATACGAGAACGCCACCGGTGAACGGTGCAGTGCCACGCGTAGCGACATCGCCTCACGTGAGATCGGTATTTCAAGGCCCATGTCGTGGTCCCCTTAGACATAGGGTTGTTCGGGTTGTTCCTTTGCGTCACGTGTACTTTAGGCGGCGCCATACCCGGGTGCCGTTACGTGCAAGGATCGTTAAGAATCGTTAATGCCAGATTAAGGGCGGCGGACTAACTCGCGGCGAGGCCACCTTTTTCAGCGCCCGGCCATCACGCAGAGAAGCTCGAACATGACTGTCGCGCCGTTGAGCGCCGTTATCCCGCCAACGTCGAAGGGCGGTGAGACTTCGACCATGTCGGCCCCGATGATGTTCAAGCCTTCCAGTTTTCGGATCATCCCCTGCGCCTCGCGCATGGTGATTCCACCGGCTTCAGGCGTGCCAGTGCCCGGGGCGAAGGCTGGGTCCAGACTGTCGATGTCGAAGCTGATGTAGGTGGGGCCGTCCCCCACGATTTCGCGCGCTTCATCGATGCAGGCGCGCCAGCCGCGGTCCTCGACCTCCTCGATCATCATCACGCGCATGCCGCTGTCGAAGCTGAACTTCCACATGTCGGCCATGTACATGGAGCCGCGGATTCCGATCTGGACGGTGCGTTTGGGATCGAGCAGTCCCTCGTCAACCGCGACCTTGAAGGGAGCCCCATGGTGAAAGCGTGAGCCGCCGTAGTTGTCGCCGGTGTCGCAGTGCGCATCGATGTGGATCATCCCGACGGGGCCATCCTTGGCGATCGCGCGCATCACGGGCAGGGAGATCGAGTGGTCTCCCCCGCAGATCAGCGGCTTGATGCCGGCGCCGTGAACGCGTGTGAAGAAGTCCTCGATCTCCTTGTGGGCGCCCTCCAGTTCGTAGGGCCGGGCGATCCAGGCGTCGCCGATATCCGCAACGGTCGCCTTCTCAAACGGCGAGAGCCCGGTTGCCTGGTTGATCCGCCGCATGAGAGATGACTGATTTCGCACCTCGCGGGGGCCGTGCCGCGGGCCGGGGCGGTTGGTGACACCGCCGTCAAAAGGCACACCGCAGACGCCGATGTCGGGGGGAGTTTCCTCGAATTCTTCGACATACGGCGCCCGGAAGAATGACGCGAGGCCGGTGAAGCGCGGCCGCTGCATTGGGTCGTTGAGGGCAAGCGCTTCGCGGTCGGTGGACATCTTACGGCTCCCGTTCTGAGGTGACGGGCCGGAGATTGTCCGAAGGCGCAGGGGCTGGCAAGCCCCCGCTGGTCGGGAAGTCAGCGCATCATGCGGAAGATGTCGCCCGACAGAAGCTCGACGTCGATCCGGCTGAGGCCGATGTCGCGCAGCAGGTGGTCGTTGAGCCCGGACAGCTCGCGCGCCGTGCTGGCATCTGCCGCGCTGAAGACTGCAGGAATCTGTTGGGCGGCGGTAGGCTGGGTCTTGGTGGTCATGGCATCCCCCGGAGTGCGTTGATCGGAGGGCGTTAGCCGAGAGACCTGAACAACTGCCTGACGGATATGGTGAACGGCAGAAAAGGCACCGGTTCGGTGTCGAACTTCCGCCATGCGCAGGACGCAACGCGGCGTTGCGACCAAGGGTGGTTGTTGGCGTGCCGGACAGCGACGATCTGAAGGGCCCCGACGGGCGTCCGGGCAAAGACGCCTCTGCAAGAAACCAAGGACCTGACCGATGACATCGGCACCGTTGAGCGTGCGTTCCTACTTTATGATCGAAACTCCTTCCGTCTCCGGCCGTTGGCAGAGGTTCATCCAGCGCTTCGAAGCGTGGGCCCAGAACCGGCCCGCTGCACGCGCGGGACGTGCCTACCGGACCCTGTCTGCCCTATCGGACGCGGAACTGGCTGAACGGGGGATCGCGCGCGAGGATCTTGCCCTGCTCTGCTTTGGGCATCTTCTCTATGGCTGAGCCAATTGAGAGCCGCGGGAGGCAATATGTAGTGGCGGGCGGACGAACGCTCGCCTAATCTTGGGGCATGACCCCGCGATTCATTCACCTCCGCCTTCATTCGGCCTATTCGCTTCTGGCCGGCGCGCTCCACATGAAGCCCCCGAAAGGAAGCCCTCACAAAGGGCTGGTCGAGCTGGTGGCGGGGGCGGGATATCCTGCCGCCGCTGTAACGGACACGAACAACCTCTACGGTGCGCTCGAGTTCGCGGAGGGCGCGGCCAAGGCGGGGTTGCAGCCGATCATCGGATGCGAATTGGACGTCGGCTATCTGGACGCCGAGCCGGGGGGCAAGCCTCCAGCCCCCGCGCCCATCGTGCTGCAGGCCCAGAACCGGCAGGGCTATGAGAACCTGATGTGGTTGTCCTCGGCCGCTTTTCTGGACGCGGATCCGTCGTTGCCGATCCACGTGCCTCTGGAGAGGCTCGAGCGCCGGTCGGCAGGGCTGATCTGCCTCACGGGCGGGGCGTCGGGCCCGCTGGGCCGCCAGATCGCAGCGGGGCGCGATGCAGCGCCGCTCGCCGCGCGCCTGAAGGAGCTTTTCGAGGATCGCCTCTATGTCGAGATCCAGCGCCACGGCACCGACGGACGCCTGCGCACGGACGCAGAGGACGCGACCGAGCCAGGGTTGGTGCGCCTTGCCTATGATCTCGAGCTGCCGTTGGTTGCGACCAACACCGTCTACTATGCGACGCCGGAGATGGCGGATGCTCACGATGCGTTCCTGTGCATCGGACAGGGCACCTATGTTAATGACGCGAGGCGCGCGCGGCTGACGCCCGAGCACTATCTCAAGTCCGAAGCGGAGATGGCTGATCGCTTTGCCGATCTGCCGGAGGCCATCGACAACACCGTCGAGATCGCGCGCCGCTGTGCTTACCGGCCCCGGACGCATGACCCGATCCTGCCCAACTTCGTCGACGTGACGCCCGAGGTGCTGACGACCACCGGGATCGAAATCGCCTCTGAACGGGTCGAGGCGGGTGACGCCCCCCTCGCACCGCCCGATCTTGCGGCCAAGGCGAAGGTCCGGATCGAAGCTGCTGAACTCGCCCGGCAGGCCCGCGAGGGGTTGGCCGAGCGCCTTGCGGTCATCCCCCACGCAGCCCCAGTCGACGTCTACGAGAAACGCCTGGAGTTCGAGCTTGGCATCATCGAGGGCATGGGCTTTCCCGGCTACTTCCTGATCGTCGCCGACTTCATCAAGTGGGCAAAGGAGCATGACATCCCCGTCGGTCCCGGGCGTGGGTCTGGTGCGGGATCTCTCGTCGCCTACGCGCTGACGATCACGGACCTCGATCCCCTGCGCTACGGCCTGCTGTTCGAGCGGTTCCTGAACCCAGAACGTGTCTCGATGCCCGATTTCGATATCGACTTCTGCCAGGACCGCCGGGAGGAGGTCATCACCTACGTGCAGGAGAAATACGGCCGCGACCGCGTCGCCCAGATCATCACCTTCGGCGCACTTCTCTCGAAGATGGCCGTCCGGGACGTGGGCCGGGTGCTGCAGATGTCCTATGGCCATTGCGATCGGCTCGCCAAGCTGATCCCGATCGAAGGCGTCAAACCCGTCTCGATCGCCAAGGCCCGCAAGGAAGAGCCCAAGCTCAACGAAGAAGCCAAACGCGAGGAAGTGGTCGAGACCCTGCTCGACTATGCCGACAAGCTGGAGGGGCTCTTTCGCAATGCCTCGACCCATGCGGCGGGGGTGGTGATCGGGGACCGGCCCTTGGTCGAGTTGGTGCCGCTCTACCAGGACCCGCGCTCGGACATGCCGGCGACACAGTTCAACATGAAATGGGTCGAACCTGCAGGGCTGGTGAAGTTCGACTTCCTGGGCCTGAAGACCCTGACGGTGGTGCAGAACTGCCTGGATCTGCTCAAGCTCCGCGATGTCGAGATCGACATCGGACACATCCCGCTCGATGACGCGCCATCCTACGACCTCTACTCTGCGGCGGACACGGTGGGAGTCTTCCAGGTGGAATCGGCAGGCATGCGCGATGCGCTCCGCCAGATGCGCCCGACCTGCATCGAGGACATCGTCGCGCTTGTGGCGCTCTACCGCCCCGGCCCGATGGAGAACATCCCGAAGTATTGCAACGTCAAGAACGGCCGGGAGGAGCGCGACTACCTCCATCCCACGATCGACGACATCCTCGACGAGACTCAAGGGATCATCGTCTACCAGGAACAGGTGATGGAAATCGCCCGGAAGATGGCCGGCTACTCGCTGGGGGGCGCCGACCTCCTGCGCCGGGCGATGGGCAAGAAGATCCAGGAGGCAATGGACGAGGAGCGTCCCAAGTTCCTGAAAGGCGCCGCTGAGAACGGCGTCGATGAGAAGAAGGCCCTGGAGGTCTGGAACCTCCTCGACAAGTTCGCGAACTACGGCTTCAACAAGTCCCACGCCGCGGCCTATGCGGTGGTGAGCTACCAGACGGCCTATCTCAAGGCGAACTACCCGGTCGAGTTCATGGCGGCGGTCATGAACCTGGATCTGCACCTGACCGACAAGCTGAACGTATACGTCCAGGAATGCCGCCGTATGGGGGTTGAGGTCTGCGCGCCCTGCGTGCAGCGCTCCGAGGCCAAGTTCACGGTGCGAGATGGCCGCGTGCTCTACGCGCTTGGCGCGCTCAAGAACGTGGGCGTCGAGGCGATGAAACTGATCGTGGAGGCGCGCAAGGGCGGGCTCTTCCAGGACCTCTTCGATCTCGCGCGGCGCGTGGATCTGAAAATGGTCGGCAAACGCCCGCTCGAGAACCTCGCGCGGGCAGGGGCCTTCGATGCGTTGGAACCGAACCGCAGGCGCGTGTTCGACAGCCTCGATCGGCTCGTCGACTACTCGGCGACGTGCCACCAGGAAAAGGCCTCCGCACAGGTAGGGCTCTTTGGCGAAGCGGATGCTCTGCCGCCGCCCAAGCTGTCCACACCGGAGGACTGGCTGCCATCGGACCGGCTGGGTGAGGAACATGGCGCCGTCGGCTTCTACCTCTCGGGCCATCCGCTGGACGACTATCTGCCCGCGCTCGGGCGCAAGGGGGTCAAGCGCGCGGCTGATGTGATGAACACGGGCGGCACGGCACGGGTGGCTGGCACCCTGACCGCGCGGCGCGAGCGCAAGTCCGCGCGGGGCACGCGCTTTGCGTTCATCGAGTTCTCGGATCCCCAGGGGATCTGGGAGGTCATGGCATTCTCAGACGTGCTGACCGACGCGGACGATCTGCTGAAGCCCGGCACCAATCTGGTCTGCCATGTCGAGATCGATATGGGCGGCGACAACGCGCGGCTGATGCTGCGCGCCGTCCAGGCTGTGGAACAGGTCGCCCAGGATGCGGCGCAAGTCGGGTTGGAAGTTCACGTCGAGCACGCGGATGCCTTCCGCTCGATCCGCAGCCGGCTCGAGCTGGTGTCGACCGAGGCGCGGCGCAGGCGCGGTGAAGGCCCCGTGCGGCTGGTCCTGCCGATCCCCGATGAGGACAAGCTGATCGAGATCGATCTGCCGGGGCAGTACGCGATCTCGACCGAGATCCGCGGCGCAATCAAGGCGGTGCCGGGTGTCCAGGCGGTGATGGAGTATTGAGCGTACCGAGTCAGCAAACTCGCAGGTCCGGTCTGATGACAGCCGCAGGCGGCGATGATTGAAGGCTTGCTGAAGCTTCTTCGACTAATACTCAGAGGGTTCTGGGAAGACACATTCCTGGTTGGCGTGGCAATCGTAGTAGCTGCTGTCATTGGAATGCTCTACATTTCGTTGCTGAGCAAAGAGCTAGGAGTCATCTGGTTCCTTTCCTGCGGCGCCACATTGTTTTTCGTCGTGGGAGGACTGAAACACTGACGATTGCTGATCAGGTGGTGGAGTTCTAGTGGCGACATACCGATATCCCGATGCGATCGTATCGACCGGTTGGCTGGCCGAGCACTTGGGTGATCCTGCGCTCCGGATCTACGATTGCACCTTCTATCTCGATTACGAGGAAGGAATGGGGCGGCCCTACACCGTGCGCTCGGGTCGGGCTGACTATGAGCGCGGGCACATTCCGGGCGCCGGTTTCCTAGACTTGCAGGGCGAATTCTCGGACCGATCGGCGCCAACCAGTTTCATGGCTCTGTCGCCAGAGGAGACGGGGAAGGCCTTCGCGCGCCATGGGGTGGGGGACGACACCCGGGTGGTGCTCTATTCACGGGGCAGTCCCACGCGCGCGACGCGGTTCTGGTGGATGCTGCGTTGGCTGGGTTTTGACCGGGCCGCGATTCTGGACGGCGGGATGGATCGGTGGGAAGCGGAGGGCCGGGCCACCGAGACCGGCAGTACGACCTACCTGCCTGCTGCCCTGACGATCTCCCCACGTCCCGGGCTGTTCTGTGGCAAGGAGACAGTTCTGGCAGCGGTGGAGGAGGGTGCTAGTGTCCTGAATGCGCTCGACGCTGACCTGCACTCGGGGGCAAATGCACGTTATGGGCGGCCGGGGCGGATCCCTGGGTCGACCAATGTCCCCGCCAAGGCGTTGACCGATGAGGCGGGCCTGTTGGTGACGCCCGACCAAGCCACAGCCATCTTCGCCGGGGCTGGCCTGTCGCCCGGCAAGCCGGTTGTCAACTATTGCGGTGGCGGGATCGCCGCGACGCTGGACGCCTTCCTGCAGGTTCAGTTGGGGTACGGGGACGTCACGGTCTATGACGCCTCGATGAGCGAGTGGGCCAAGGACGAGAGCCTGCCGATCGAGCGCGACTGAGCCCCACGGCACCGCAGCCAACGCGACAACGTGAGCACTGGCGGCCATGTCGCTGACGCGACGCCCGGCGGGCTGCGCCGCCGGTCCGCCGGGGCAGGCCCGGCGGATGGCCGCCTTTGGCGCTTCGGGGGCCACCGGTATCCTGTTGTCGGCAGATGCCTCGCCAAAGCGGCGTCACCGAACGAACCTCAATGCAGCGCCCTATTGTTGACGTCTGCGTAACAGTCCTTTGACCGTCGGGTGATTGGTTCGTGACCTGGTCGCCCCCACCTGTCGATGACCGGAGGCGAAACGCCCCCACCAGTCACGCAGCGCCGGCACTGCCGGACAGGAGGATGACAATGACCCGGACAATCGCAACCGCCCTCGTCGCCCTTTCCATGATCTCGACCCCGGCAGCCTTTGCAGGCGAGAATGTCGCCCGCGAAGCGCAGACCAAGATCGACATTGCGCTTGGCAAGACGAAGCCCGCACCGACCGGCGGCCAGGTCTCGCTCAGCCGCGACGGCTCGGAGCGTGGCGCATTCTTCGGCCTCGTGACGTTCGAAGGCACACAGTGGGAGGGCAACTACCGAGGAGGCCGTGTCCACCCGCCCGCGGGTCGCTGAGGACCAATCCTGTTTCCCCGCCCGCCGCACCTCCCCCCGCGGCGGGATCGCGCGCCGGCAAGTCTCCCCCTGGACTTGCCGGCGCTTGCGTTCCGGTCTAGGTCCCTCGCCGACACAGGTCGGAGGGACAGATGATCGGGCGCCTCAATCACGTCGCCATTGCCGTGCCGGATCTTGCGGCGGCAACCGCGCTTTATCGCGACACGTTGGGGGCCAAGGTCTCGGACCCGCAGCCCGAGCCGGATCACGGGGTTACCGTCGTCTTCATCGAGTTGCCGAACACGAAGGTGGAGCTGCTGGAGCCTCTGGGTCAGAGCTCGCCGATCGCTGGGTTCCTGGAGAAGGCGCCCTCGGGGGGCATTCACCACATCTGCTACGAGGTCGACGATATCCTGGCCGCCCGCGACAAGCTGGCCGGCGAGGGAGCCCGGGTGCTGGGCACGGGCGAACCCAAGATCGGCGCGCATGGCAAGCCGGTGCTGTTCCTGCACCCCAAGGACTTCAACGGCACGCTTGTCGAGCTGGAGCAGGCATGAGTATCACCTCGGCCATTGTGCTCTATGTCGTGATCTGGGCGGTGGTCTTCTTCATCGTGCTGCCGTTTGGCCAGGTCAGCCAACACGAGGCAGGGGATGTGGTTCCGGGCACGCCGGCATCTGCGCCGTCGGAAGCTAAGATCGTTCGCAAGGCCTTGATCACGACCGCAATCGCCACCGTCGTCTTCGCCTGTGTCGTGACCGTCGTTGTCA
>JBCCDA010000040.1:0-34423 GCA_039033215.1 Pseudomonadota bacterium
ATCCCGACGGCGGCGGTCGCCGGCATCTCGGGCCAGTTCTACCAGCAGTTCGCTGTCACCATCACGGCCGCCACTGCGATCTCGCTGCTGGTCTCGCTGACGCTCAGCCCTGCGCTGGCGGCCCTGCTGTTGCGTCCGCACGGCGAGAAGCAAACGGGTCTCTTGATGCGTCCCGTCATGTGGGCACTGGCACAGTTCGACCGTGGTTTTGACCGCGCTTCGGATGGCTATTCCTGGGGCACGACCCGGCTCGTGCGCGCGCCTGCGATCATGCTGGCGCTGTTCGGTGGCCTCCTTCTGCTGACCGACCACCAGTTCGGCAAGGTCCCTGCGGGCTTCATTCCCGAGCAGGATCAGGGCTACTACATCACTGTTGTCCAACTGCCCCCGGGTTCCTCGCTCGAGCGGACGGACCAGGTGGTTCGTCAGGCGACCGCCAGCCTGCTGGACATCGAGGGTGTCGAGAACGCCGCAGTGTTCGCGGGCTTCAACGGCGCGACTTTCACCACGGAATCGAACACGGGCGTGATCTTCTTCACCACGACCCCGTTCGATGAGCGGGCCGAAAAGGGCATCGTCGCCGCGGAAGTCCTGGGTCAGGCTCGCCAACGTATGGCGGCCATCACCGACGCTGCCATCTTCGTCATCGCGCCGCCCCCGGTTCGGGGGATCGGTACCGGCGGCGGGTTCAAGATGATGCTGCAGGACACCGGCAACGTGGGTCCCGCAGCCCTCGAGCAGGCCGCGCGTGCCCTGTCCGGTGCTGCCAACGCCGACCCGGGTCTGGTCGCAGTCTTCTCGCTCTATTCGACGGGGACCCCCCGCGTCTGGGCCGAGATCGACCGCGAGCGCGCCGAGATGCTGAACGTGCCCGTGGCCGATGTGCATTCCGCGCTCGAGGTCTACCTTGGCTCGGCATACGTCAATGACTTCAATCTCTTCGGGCGAACGTATCAGGTGATCGCTCAGGCGGATTCTGACTACCGCCAGTCGGTCGAGGACGTGGCCCGCCTGCGTACCCGTTCCGCCGACGGCGCCATGGTGCCGCTGGGGGCCGTGGCCACCTTCCACGACACGACGGGGCCGCTCCGCCAGCCGCGCTACAACCTCTACCCCGCAGCCGCGGTTCAGGGGCAGGCGTTGCCGGGCGTATCGTCTGCGGAAGCCCTGGAGAAGATGGAGGCGCTGGCTGCTGAAGTCCTGCCTGCGGGGATCTCGTTCGAGTGGACCGAGCTCAGCTATCAGGAGAAGAACACCGAGGATACGGCCGCCCTGGTCTTCGCCTTCGCCGTGCTCTTTGTCTTCCTGGTGCTCGCGGCGCAGTACGAGAGTTGGGCCCTGCCCGCGGCCGTGATCCTGATCGTGCCGATGGTGCTTCTGTCCGCAATTACAGGCGTCTGGCTGGCCGGGCTCGACAACAACATCCTGGTGCAGATCGGTTTCGTGGTCCTTGTGGCGCTGGCGTCGAAGAACGCGATCCTGATCGTGGAGTTCGCGAAACAGGCCGAAGACGAGGGCTTCGACCGTTGGGAGGCCGCCGTTCAAGCTGCACGCACCCGGCTGCGGCCGATTGTGATGACCTCGCTTGCCTTCATCCTGGGGGTCGTGCCGCTGATGCTGGCCACCGGCGCGGGCGCGGAGATGCGTCAGGCGCTCGGCGTCTCGGTCTTCTCCGGCATGCTGGGCGTCACGGTCTTCGGGCTTCTGTTCACCCCGGCCTTCTACGTTGCTGTGCGCGCGCTGGAGGACCGTGTTCGTGGAACGGCCCGCGCGGCTCGTCAGCCGGGGTAGAACCCGGGGTTGGTTTGGCGCCCGATTCCTCACCTAGGGCGTCCTGCGGGGTCCGGCTGGCAAGGTCGGGCCCCGAATTCGTTCGCGGGCTCTTGCGCTCCCTGTCGTGACGCGATCTGGTGCCACCGTGCAGCGTCAGGGGCCGACCACAGAGATCGGCCAGGCGTTTGGGGTGCAACACAAACACGGGGCCAGAGCATTGGACGTCTTCTCACCGAAACAGGTCAACCATCAGCCGGGCGCACCGGCGGCAGGAGATGCCGCCGAGCGGGTGATCTCCCGCGCCGACTTCGCGGAGGCCTGGGATCAGATCAGCGCCTGGCCCGGATATCAGCCGACGGACCTCGTGACGCTGCCCGGGTTGGCGGCGCGCGCTGGGATTGCAGGTCTGTACTACAAGGATGAAGGCTCACGCTTCGGCCTTGGCAGTTTCAAGGCGCTCGGCGGCGCCTACTCCGCACTTCGGCTGCTCCAGCGCGAGCTCCACGCGCGCACGGGCCAGGAGTATCCGCTGAGCCAGATCTCAGCGGGGCAGTGCCGTGAGGCCTGTGCCGCCATCACCCTGGTTTCCGCGACCGATGGGAACCACGGACGGTCGCTGGCATGGGGCGCTCAGCGGTTCGGCGCGACCTGCCGCATCTACATCCATGCCGAGGTCAGTGCCGTGCGGGCGGATGCCATTGCCGCCTTTGGCGCCGAGATCATCCGTGTCGACGGCGACTACGATGCCTCTGTCGCCAGGGCCCGTGACGACGCCGAGGAGAACGGCTGGTTCGTGGTCTCGGACACCTCGTGGCCGGGCTATACCATCCCGCCCCGTGACGTCATGGCAGGCTATGGTGTCATGGCGCGCGAGGCGGCGGAGACATTGGGCGACGCACCGACTCACGTCATCGTGCAGGGCGGGGTTGGCGGCTATGCGGCAGCTGTCGCAGCGTTCTTCCGCCAGCATTGGGGGGACCGGACACCGAGGGTGATCGTGGTGGAGCCGGACCGGGCGGCCTGCCTCTTCGCATCGGCGACCGCGGGCGAGCTGACCAACGTCGCGATCGAGGACGAGACGATCATGGCGGGGCTGTCGTGCGGGGAGCCGTCGCCGCTGGCGTGGGAGGTCCTGGCCGAGGAGGCTTGGGACTTCCTCACGGTCCCGGATGACTTTGTCGGTCCGACAATGCGTCTGCTTGCGCGGCCCGAGGCCGGGGATCCCCCGATCGAGGCAGGCGAGAGCGCTGTCGGCGGCGTCGCCGCGTTGCTGGCGGTCTCCGCGGATCCGACGCTTCGCGAGCGCCTTGGTCTTGGCGCGGATGCGCGGGTGCTGATCTTCGGGACCGAGGGCGTCACCGATCCCGAGATCTACGCCCGGATCATGGCGGGCGCCGATCATGTCTGACAGCCCGGCCGCCGCGCCCGCGCGGGGGTTTCCGACCAGCGAGTTCGCCGACCGGACTGCGCGGGCGCAGCGGATGATGGCGGCGGACGGCTTGTCGGGCATCCTGATCACGACCGAGCCCGAGGTCCGCTACTTCACCGGGTTCCAGACCCTCTTCTGGCAGAGCCCGGCGCGGCCGTGGTTCGTCTTTGTGCCGGTGGACGGAAAACCCATCGCTGTGATCCCCGAGATCGGAGCTGCCCTCATGGCCCGCACCTGGATCGATGATATCCGGACGTGGTCGGCACCCGCTCCCGATGATGACGGCATCAGCCTGCTTCGGGATCTGCTGGCGCCGTTGGCCAGGGATGGCGCCCGCATCGGCGTGCCGAAGGGGCACGAGACCCATCTGAGGATGCCGCTCGGCGACTACGAGCGCCTGATGTCGCAGTTGCCGGGCTTGCAGGTTGCGGATGCGACGCCGCTGATCCGTGCGCTGCGCATGGTCAAGTCCCCGGCGGAAGTCGAGAAGATCGCCCACATCTGTGCGATTGCCTCGGAGACCTTTGCAATGCTGCCGGGTCTCGTGTCCGAGGGCACACCGCTCATCGAGATCTTTCGCACGTTCCGCCGCGCGGCGCTCGCGAACGGTGCCGATGAGGTGCCCTATCTCGTCGGCGGTGCGGGGCAGGGTGGCTACGCGGATGTGATCTCGCCGCCGGATGACCGCCCGTTGCGTGGCGGAGATGTTCTGATGCTGGACACCGGCTGTGTCTGGGACGGCTACTTCTGTGATTTTGACCGGAACTTTGCGATCGGCGACGCCGATGAGCAGGCAAAGGCGGCGCATTCGGTGCTCTGGGAGGCGACCGAACGCGGGATGGAAGCGGCGCGGCCGGGAGCGACGTGCAGTGATGTATTCGACGCGATGCAGGGAGTGATCTCCCGCATCAACCCGGAGTCAGGTGCTGTCGGCAGGCTCGGCCACGGGCTCGGGATGCAACTGACAGAATGGCCGTCGTTGACGCCGGACGACCGGACGGAGCTTGCGGAGGGGATGGTCCTGACCCTCGAGCCATCGGTGTCCTTTGGCGACGGTCTGATGCTGGTCCACGAAGAGAACATCGTCATCACGGCTGGCGCGCCGCGGCTGTTGACGGCCCGCGCGTCGGCGTCGCTCCCGGTCATTTGATCTTCATGGACCGGTCATGATCGCGAAGGAAGGTGCCCGGGGCCGAGCGCTTTGTCCGGTTTCGAGGACCCGCTAGCTGTAATCCGGGATCTCTCCCGCAGCCCAGGCATCCAGAACAAACCGGGCGATGGCGCCTTTGCGTGCGCCCCGCATCTTGGGGTGCACGCCGGCGGCGGCGTCGAGCATGTCCTGGCGCGTGACCCAGAGCACTTCCTCGACCTCTTCGAAATCGGGGGAAAGCGCGTCGGTTTGCGCCTCGCCCACGCAGGCGATCATCAGCGAGGCCGGGAAGGGCCAGGGCTGACAGGCCAGATACTGGACGCGGCCCACGGGCACGCCTGCTTCCTCCAGAGTCTCGCGCCGAACCGCCGCCTCGATCGACTCGCCGGGCTCCATGAACCCTGCGAGCAGCGAGTACATGCCCTGCGGCCAGACCTTCTGGCGACCGAGCAGCGCCTTGTCCCCGTGCAGGATCAGCATGATCACAACCGGGTCAGTGCGGGGAAAGTGGGACGCGCCGCACGCCGGGCAATGCCGCCGCCATCCCCCCTGATCCTGATCGGACTTCGCTCCGCAGCGTGCGCAGAACTGGTGGGTGACGTGCCATTGCATGCAGCCCTTTGCGGCAGCGACGTCAGCGGCATCCGAGGGCGACAGCTCCCCCATGATCGAGCGCAACTCGACGAAGACATGGTCCTCGGGCAGTGAGGGGTGGCGGTTGCGGCTCTGATCAAGCCACTGGCGCATCTGTTCGTGATCGGCGGCGGGGTCTTCCCAGGCCGAGACGTCCAAGGCGAACCTGCCTGTGCCGTTCTCCAGCCCCAGCAAGATCGGCGGTTCTGCCGCTTCTGCCAGAACGGGGGCGTCGGTCTCGAGCCAGACCAAGTCCACCCCGGCACCTACCCGGACCAGCGGCTTGCCGCGCCAGAGGGCGAGAACGCGTGCGCTGTCCGCCTGCCACAATGCCGAAACCTTCTCCGGATCCTCCCGTACCGCCGAGGCTCGGTCGAGCGTCGCGCCACCGGGGCCATTGAACGTAATGGTGAACTCGTCGATCATGGGGTGTCTCGCTGGCTGGGAGCTTGCCGGGTGGGACCCCCTGCATACGGGGAGCGCGGGGGTCCTGTACAGATGCCGTGTCTCTGTTGCACTCACGCGCTACGGTGTGCAACGCCGCAGGTCCGGGTCCGATGCTGCAGGGGAGACTAGGGTGCCGATCGACTACGAGCGACTGAAGGCGCGGGCGTTCGCGCCGATCGTCCAGACCTACGCGACGCGGGATACGATCCTCTATGCGCTCGGCATCGGGTTGGGGCGCGATCCGCTCGACAGCGACCAGCTGCGCTTCACCTTCGAAGAGGCAGAGGGGTTCGCGGCCCTGCCCACGATGCCCGTGGTTCTGGGCACGCCGGGCTTCTGGGCGCGCGAGCCCGACACCGGCATCACCTGGCAGAAGGTGCTGCACGGCGAGCAGGGCTTCACGCTGCACGCGCCGCTGCCGCCCGCCGCAACCATCACGGCGACGAACCGGATCGTCGATATCATCGACAAGGGGGCGGACAAGGGCGCGCTGATCTACATCGAGCGCGAGATCACCGACGAGTCGACGGGTCAGCGGCTGGCCACCAATACCTCGACGATCTTTGCGCGGGGGGACGGTGGATTTGGCGGACCCTCGGGGCCGGTGAAGCCTGTCCACACGCTGCCCGACCGTGCGCCCGACGCCGCGATGGACTGGCGCGTCGCGCCCGAGGCCGCGCTGATCTATCGGCTCTCGGGCGATCCCAACCCGCTGCACGCAGCACCGGAGGTCGCCGCTGCCGCGGGCTTCAAGGCGCCCATCCTCCACGGTCTCTGCACTCTCGGGATTGCCGGATGGGCCGTTCTCAAGACGGTTGGTGGTGCGGACGCAAGCCGCCTGAAGTCGCTGGACCTTCGGTTCTCCGCACCTGTCACGCCGGGCGAGACCGTCCGGACCGAGATGTGGCGCGATGGACATGTCGTCTCGTTCCGGGCACGGGTGGACGACCGAGTCGTGCTGAACAACGGCAAGGCCGTGATCACCGAGGGCTGAGCGCGCCACCCGTCGCCCGCTGGCCTGTCAAGGTCGATGCCCCGGACATCCGCCGGGTTGATGTGCGCCCTACCTGTTGCCTTGGCCGGCGGCAGAGCCTGCGTGCAGATCGGGAAGGATCGGCGGTTGCAGATGGCGACATCTCGCTCGAGACGCTGCTGGGGCATCTCGACCGTCGAGCGAACGCGGCGCTACCTCTCTGGGATCTGCCGGCAGGGGCGACGGCACGGCTGATCAATCTCGCGGAGAAGACCACCTATCTGCTCGAGGCACCGCGCATCTCGGGGCTGGGTAACTCGCGGCGCTCGGGAACGGGTAGGGCGGGCCCCAAGACCCGCCCCGATCTCAGATCACTTCAGCAGCTCGGTCTGCCAGTTGCCGTCCTCGCCCACGGTGTTCACGCCGTAGAAACCCGGCACATCGCCGTTCGCATCGAAGTCCACCGATCCGGTGGCACCCTGATAGTTGATCGCCGTGCCAGCCGCGATCAGCTCCTTCGCCTTGGCCCACTCGCCGACATTGATCACCTCGCCCGCGGGGTCGTTGATCTCCATCAGCGCCTGGGCGATGGCCGCCGAGTCGGCCGATCCCGCCTTCTCGATCGCCAGGGCCATCATGAAGGTCGCGTCATAGCCGTGCGCGGCGTAGGGTGCCTGCGGGTCGCGGCCCGTCGCGGCATAAGCCTCGGCGAAGTTCTTGAAGCTGATCGAATCGGGGTCCGACGCGGACTGCGTCAGCCAGATGTTCCCGCGCAGCGTGTCGGCACCCAACTGGTCGATCACCGACTGATCGAACATCCCGTCCGCGCCCAGGAACTTGCCAAAGCTCCCGGTCTCGAGGCTGTTGCGGATGATCGTGATGCCCGAGCCGCCGTAATACGCAAAGAGCGCCAGCCCCTCGCCGCCAGCACCGCCAAGCGTCGCGACCTCGGCCCGGTACGAGGCCTTGTTCGGCTCGTGCACCTGGTTGGCGACGACTTCACCGCCGAGACCCGAGAAGACCTCGACAAAGACCTGCGCGATCCCGGCGTTGTAGTCGTCGTTGGCATAGGTCACGGCGAGTTTGCGGAAGCCCTGGTCGTAGGCGTACTGCGCGAGGGCTGCCCCCTGATAGGCATCGGACGGGGCCGTTCGGAACACCAGCCCCTTGTCGTCCAGTTCGGAGATCGACGGCGCGGTGGCCGAATCCGAGATCGCCGGGATGCCCGCCGGGATCGTCACCGACTGCACCATGCCGTTGGTCGCACCCGAACACGAGGCCCCGACGATCGCCACCACCTGGTCGACGTTCACCACCTTGTTGCCCGCGTCGACGCCGCCCGAGGGGTCGCACTGACTGTCGGCTGGGACCATCGTCAAGGTCTGACCACCAAGAAGCCCGCCAGCAGCATTGATCTGCTCGGCGGCCAGGGCGCGCCCGTCCATGATGGGGGCGACCAGTTCGGCAATCGGGCCGGTGATTCCGGCGACCGAGCCTACCTTGATCTCGTCGGCAAGTGCGAATGGGGCCAGCGCGGGCGCTGTCAGTGCGCAGATGGCCACGGCAGATAGAAGCGTCTTCATTGCGATCTCCCTGTTTCATCGCCCTGTGGGGGCGGGGCGTCGTTCCGGCAACAGGCCCTCGGGCCTCTGTTGCAGGATGAACTGCAGGATCAGCCCGATCAGGAAAACCCTTACGTAGGCTGATCTGATCTGAAGGTTGCCGATCTCGTAGCCAAAGACAACGATCTCGTTGGGCAGGAAACCGGCGAGTATCTGTGTCCCGGACCAGACGGCCCAGATCAGGATGGCGCCCACGATGGCGCCGAGATTGTTGGCAGACCCGCCCGCGATCAGCATCACCCAGACCAGGAACGTGGCCTTGAGCGGATCGAAGACCTGTGGGTCGATCTGTTTGAAGTTCTGCGCCATCAGCGCCCCGCCGAGGCCCATGAGCGCCGCGCCGATGACGAAGCTTTCCATCCGGAAGCGCTCGACGTTCTTGCCGACGGCTGACGCCGCTTCCTCGTTTTCCCGGATCGCCGTCATGACGCGGCCCCAGGGCGCGCGGCGGGCCGTCTCCATCAACAGATAGATGACCAGGACGAGGCCCAGCACCATGCCAAGGAAGGCGATCTCGCGCCAGAACTCGGGCAGATCCTCGAAGGCCTTCGGGATCTGGCTGACACCGCGCGGACCGTTGGTCGCCCAAAGCTCGTTCTTGAAGACCAGGCGCAGGATCTCGGCGATCCCGATGGTGGCGATGGCGAGGTAGTCGGACCTGAGCCGGATACAGATCCTGGCGACGAACCAGGCGACGATGGCCGAGAGGATCATCGCCAGGACCATGGCGACGGGGATGGGAAGCTCGATCCCGCCGATATGGCGCGCCGAGACTGGGGTGGTCAGGAGCGCGAACGTGTAGGCGCCAACTGCGATGAACCCGGCCACACCCGCATTGAAGAGCCCGGTGAACCCCCACTGGATGTTCAGCCCCAGCGTCAGTACCGCGTAGATGCCGCCCATGGTGAGCAGGGTGATCGTGTAGATCATGTAGCCGTAGTAGGCTTCTATCATTCAGCCCTCTCAAATGACTGAAAAATACTCCAGGAATTCATTTTGTAAGCTATATTTTCATCGATTAGTGGAATACCGACAAAATGGATGAAACAATTTCTATAAGTTATGTCAGTCGCTCGTTGATTGGTGACGCCCCCGACGAGGTGTCCCAGATTGCAGAGACTGCCGCAGCCGTCAACGCCGAGAAAGGCGTCACAGGTGTGCTCTACTTCAATGACATGATCTTCTTTCAGGTCCTCGAAGGAGCTGAGAGCACGGTGACGGAACTGATCGACAAGATCCGCGGAGACTCCCGCCACGCGGATCTCAAGACCGTGGCCGAGTACTTCTGCGCATCGCGAACCTTCCCGAACTGGGGCATGAAGATGGTGCCCCCTATTCTGATTGCCGGTTCGCGCAGGCTCTTCGAGTACGAAAGGCTTTCCAAGTGCACTGAGGCCGAGATTTTCCGTCGGATCCACGATTTGGTCCGCGCCTGCTAGGTCGCGCGGCATCAAAACTCCTTCCCGCGGATCAAGCCTCGCATCCGCCAGATCAGCATGACCACCACGATCGCAGAG
Organism: Pseudomonadota bacterium; assembly: GCA_039033215.1. GTDB lineage: Bacteria > Pseudomonadota > Alphaproteobacteria > Rhodobacterales > Rhodobacteraceae > Thermohalobaculum. Next base: position 9,545 of record JBCCDA010000040.1, read on the forward strand.
GCAACGCCGGCCTTTTGGCCCGGGACTGAACAACGGATCGGACACGGTCTGCAGTGTAGTCGTGTGAATTATGTAGCCGTCGTAGGCTTCCATGCCGGGCTGCCGTCCGTCGCCCTACTGCGGGCGTGGCACACACTCGACTTTGCGGGCGATGTTCAGGTTGGTGCTGCCGCCCGTGTGCCGGCTCAGCTGTCCTGCGGGGCAGGTGCCATCATCGACAAAGATGACCTCGTTGTAGGGCAGGGTTCCGGGAGCGGGAGCCTCGCTTACGATGTTTGGGCCGCAGGCCGCCAGGACGGCCAACAGGGTGAATGCAGTGATGGATGTCAGACGTGGCATGGTATCTTCCCTTTGGTCCATGGTTGTTGGTCCTGCCGCATCAGAACTGCCTTCCTCGGAACAGTCCTTGTGGCCGCCAGATCAGCATGATCACCATGATCGCGAAGGCAACGCCGGCCTTGTATCCCGGGTTCAGAAGCGGCGTGGTGCCGATCCAGGGATAGACCATGATCTCCTCGGCGATACCGATGACCAACCCGCCCGCCACCGCGCCATAGGGCTTGCCGATACCGCCCAGGATTGCCGCGGCGAACATCGGCAGCAGCATCTTGAAGCCCATGTTCGTCTCGACATGGGTGTCGATCGCCAGGAAGACACCCGCGGCCACGGCCAGCGAGGCGCCGACGATCCAGGTCATGCGGATGACCTGTTCGGTGTCGATCCCGGTGATGCGGGCAAGCTCGGGGCTGTCCGAGGTCGCCCGCATTGCCTTGCCGATCTGGGTGCGCGTCAGCAGGAAGTGCACGGCCATCATCAGGACCACGGTGCCGCCGATGATGAGGATGTGCTTGGGCGGGATGCGCAGGGGGTCGAGCCACGCGACGGGCTGCTGGATGCCCCGGACCATGGGTTGCAACTGCACTCCCCAGAAGAACTGCACCATCGAGCGGATCATCAGCATCAGCCCGAAGGAGGCGATGACCAGCATGATCGTCGGCGACTTTCGGAACGGCTTGAAGAACGCGCGGTCAAGGCCGATGGCAAAGAGCGCGGTCAGTGCCATGGCGATCGGGGCGACGACCAGGGGGTGCAGATTTGTGGCCACCACCAGGCTCAGCGTGATGTAGACGCCGAAGGTCATCGTATCGCCGTGCGCGAAGTTCGAGAACCGCAGGATCCCAAACGTGAGCGAGATCCCGATGGCGCCAAGCGCATAGATGCAGCCGAGCACGACGCCGGGGATGAGGTAGAAGTTGATGAACTCTAACATGGCGGCCGTGCGCTCCCCGTCCACGGGAGCGATCTCTCGCCTTCGCCCACCCGACCGCGCACTATGGCCCTGGCCATCGCACGCCAATCGGTTGGATTTTTGCCAAATTTTAACGATCTCGGCGTAGACCACGCCCCACATGTCCGGCCGGTCTTACACGCCGTCCGTGAGTCGAGACGAGCGGCAGCGTTGGCGGTTTGGCACCCGTTTCGCGCGCCGTGGCCCTGATCCGGCCGAACAAGACAGTTGTTGATCGATCGGCTTCCCTTGCGGGAGCCCGCGCGCTGCAACGACCTTCGCCTTGCGATGTGATCCTCGCGGTCCATCCCCGCCGCTCCCAAAGGCGGCTCTCCCCGAAAGAGTGACCCGACAACGCTCGGCGCCCCCGCGACGACCGCGCGCGGGCTCATGCCTTGGCTCCGAGGAACATGCGCGCGACCTCGCGGTCGGCCAACAGATCGGCCCCCGTCCCGTCGATGCGGTTCTCGCCGTCGACCAGCACATAGGCCCGGTCGGCGATGCCCAGGGCCTGCCTGGCGTTCTGCTCGACCATCAGGATCGGGACGCCGGTGGCATTGATCGTCGTGACCGTCTCGAAGATCTCGCCGCGGTACTTTGGCGAAAGCCCAGCCGTCGGCTCGTCCAGCATCAGCACCTTGGGCTCCAGCATCAGCGCGCGGCCCATGGCGACCATCTGGCGTTGCCCCCCGGAAAGGGACCCCGCCGCCTGGCGCCGCTTCGCACCCAGATCCGGGAACATCTCGAAGATCTCGTGCATTCGCGGGCGATAGTCGTCGCGGCGAAGGTAGGCCCCCATCTCGAGGTTTTCCTGAACGGAGAGATTGATGAAGACGTTGCCGACCTGAGGGACGTAGCAGACGCCTTCGCGCACCACCTGGTCGGGGGCCATCCCGGTGATCTCGGCGCCGTTCAGCACCACGCGCCCGACGGTGATGCTCAGCATCCCGAAGATTGCCTTCATGGCCGTGGACTTGCCCGCGCCGTTCGGCCCGATGATGACCACGACCTCGCCGGGGTTCACCTGCAGTGAGACGCCGTGCAGGATGGACGTCTCGCCGTAGCCCGCGTCGATCGCCTCCAGCGCCAGGACGCTCACGCCACCTCGCCCCCGAAATAGGCGTCGATCACGCGCTCGTCGGCGCGCACCGCCGACATCGGCCCCTGAGTGAGCACCCGGCCCTCGGACAGCACGATTACCGGGTCGCAGAGCTCGGCGATCAGGTCCATGTCGTGCTCGATGATGCAGAACGTGTAGCCGCGTTCCGTGTTCAGCCGCTGGATCATCTCCATGATCTTGCGCATCAGCGTCGGGTTCACGCCGGCGCCGGGCTCGTCCAGCAGCACGAGGCGCGCATCCGTCATCATGGTGCGCCCAAGCTCGACCAGTTTCTTCTGCCCGCCGGAGAGATTGCCCGCAGGCAGGTTCCGCACGTCGCTGAGCCCAAGGAACGCCAGCGATTCCTCGGCACGCTCCCGCACTTCGCGCTCGCGCGCGCGGACCCTGGCCGGTGCGATCCAGTTGAGAAAGATCTCCTCGCCCGGCTGGGCAGGTGCCGCGGCCATCAGGTTCTCGAGCACCGTGAGTTTGGAGAACTCCTTGGGGATCTGGAAGGTCCTGAGGATGCCGAGGTCGTAGAGCTGGTAGGGCTTCAGCCCGGTGATGTCGCGTCCCTCGAAGGAGATCGTCCCGGAGGTGGGCGCCAATGCCCCTGCGATCGTGTTGAATGTGGTCGTCTTGCCAGCACCGTTCGGACCGATGAGCCCGGTGATCGAGCCTTCCCTGATCCCGAACGAGCAGCCATCCACTGCTACAAGGCCGCCGAAACGCTTCGTCAGGTTGTCGACAGTTAGCATGACGCCCCGCTGCTGCCTCGCAATATAGAAACGCGTTCGCAGGGGGCTGGCAAGCCTGCAATGTCGTTGCGCGCGCACAGAGAATGGCGCTTGATGGCAGGAACCCTGCCGGAGCCTGACCCAGGATGTATCCATGACCCGCCCGCTTCCCTGCCGTGACGTCTTCGATCTGCCCGAGGGCATCATCTACCTCGACGGCAACTCGCTCGGTCCCCTGCCCAAGGCGGCGGCCGAGCGGGTGGCGCATACGGTCAGCGGCGAATGGGGGGCGATGCTGATCGGCGGCTGGAACGGGGCCGGGTGGATCGATCTGCCACAGCGCGTCGGCGATCGGATCGCACCGCTGATCGGGGCCCCGCCGGGGTCGGTGATTGCGGGGGATACGACCAGCGTGCAGCTCTACAAGGCGCTGTCGGCGGCGCTGGCTCTGCACCCGGACCGCGCCGAGATCCTGTCGGAGGCGGGCAACTTCCCGACCGATCTCTACATCGCGGAGGGCCTTGTGGCCCAGGTGCCGGGCCGGCGGCTGCGGACAGAGCCGCGTGACGCGATCATCGAGGCGATCGGACCCGAGACCGCCGTCGTGATGTTGACCCAGGTCGACTACCGCACCGGTGCGCTTCACGACATGGCGGCGGTGACGGAGGCGGCCCATGCGGCGGGCGCAGCCGTTGTCTGGGACCTTGCCCATTCCGCCGGCGCCCTGCCCGTGGATCTGGGCGCCGTGGGGGCCGAGTTCGCCGTCGGTTGCGGCTACAAGTACCTGAACGGCGGCCCCGGCGCGCCCGCGTTCATCTATGTCCGCCCGGACCTGCAAGAGCGGGTGGCCCCGGCCCTGTCGGGATGGCTGGGCCACGCAGCCCCGTTTGACTTCGATCCTGGCTATCGCCCGGCCGAAGGCATCGTGCGGATGCAGGTTGGCACACCGGGGGTCCTGTCGATGTCGGCCCTGGACGCCGCGCTGGAGATCTGGGAGGACGTGGACGTTACCGAGGTTCGTGCGGTGTCCATCGCGCTGGCGGACCTCTTCATCACCGAGGCGGAGACCCGCTGCGAGGGCCATGGGCTGGAGCTTGTCACCCCGCGGGACGGTGCGCGCCGCGGCTCGCAGGTCTCGTTTCGCTGCCCGAACGGCTATGCCGTGATGCAGGCGCTGATCGCGGAGGGGGTCGTGGGCGATTTCCGGGCGCCTGATCTCATCCGCTTCGGGTTCGCGCCGCTCTACAATACCGAGGACGAGATCATCGAGGCGGCGAAGCGCTTGGCAGTGATCCTGGCCGAGCGCCGCTGGGACCGGCCTGGGTTTCTTGCCCGCGCGAAGGTCACCTGAGGGCTGACCGACGGGCGGCGGCTGCGTCTGGAGGCGTTTTCGCGCCCGTGCCGGGCCCGGGCGAGAGCGCTGCTCTCGCGCTCTCGAGGTATTTTTGGCCAGATGAAGGGATCGGCGCCGCGGTCAGGCGTGGTTGGCGCCTGTCAGTCGACGAGATCTGTCGGGACCGCGCCGGGGAGGGCGACTTCGAGCAGCTCCAGGTCGGCCGACATCTCGCGGTACTGGACGGGCAGGCCGGGCGGGATCACGAAAGCCTCGCCAGGCGCCAGACGGGCCTTTGGTTGCCCCCGAGATTCCAGGACCATGGTGCCCTCGAGCACGAAGTTGAGCAGGATGTCGGTGGTATGACGCCACCAGGGCGTTGCCTCTGCCCGGGCACGTGCGATCTGCACAGCGGCCACACCTGCCGTGCCGTGCCCAATCCCGGTGTCGCGGGCCTCAAGCCCCGGCAGGCGCCAGGGCGCCCATGTCGCCCCGGCCATTTTGTGATGGACGAAGCGTTGCCCCTGGAACACGCGATCTGCATTGGCGGGCCCATTCGGCAGCGTCATCTCGTGGTCGATGGTGGTGACATGTTCGGCGGGCACCCCGATCTCGATCACCTCTACCCCGTTCGAGGCGTAGAGGACTCGGTGGCGGATCTCGGGCGGCTGGATCACGCAATCGCCTGCCTCCAGTCGGAAGGGCGGCCCCTGGTCCTCGTAGACCAGATCTACCCAGCCCCGGTAGCAGTAGATCAGCTGGAAGCCGACGGTGTGGTAATGGACCATGTCGGGAACCGGCCCGCCGCCCGGAATGCGGATGTGGCTGGCGATGATCGACCCGCCGAGCCGCCCCGGGATGAGGTCGCGGTAGGCCATGCCGGCGCGCCCGATCACCCAGGGTTCCTCATCGGCGAGGCGGCGTACGATGAAAGCGTGTTCCGTCGGCGGGATCTCCATCGGCGGATTCAGCCGCGCGATTTCGACCCGCGTGCCGCCTGGCGACGTAAGCTCTCGCGCAGGGCCCGCGACGACAGCGGGGTCCTCGGCCAGCAGGCGGATCGTTCCCGGGGGATCCACAGCACCGCGGGCGAGGCGGATCCGCAACCCGAAACCCGAGATCACGGCTACGGCGGGATCGTCGGCCGGAAAGATCACGTCGAGCCGAAAGCCCAGCCCCTGGAAGAACGCAAGGTCCCCCGCCAGGTCGTGGGTTGGAAGGCGTGCCTCGGCCATCATCGCGGCTGGTCTGGTCGTCTCGGTCATCCCGTCAGCGCTAGCATGCCGCCCCATCCGGTGCCAGACGGGGCTTTTCTTCCGCGCCGAGCCGGGTAGGGTCGCGCGGCAGGGAGGACATCGTGACCAGCGACAAGATCGACGCACGGATATGGCGGGGCGGACCCGAGGGTGGGGACTTCCGATCCTACGAGGTCCCGCGCTATGAGAGCCAGACCGTCCTGGATGTCGTTGCCTGGATCCAGCAGGAGGCCGACCCGACGCTGAGCTACCGCTTTGCCTGCCGCGTGGGCATGTGCGGATCGTGCGGGATGATGGTCAACGGCGTGCCGCGCTGGACCTGCCGCACCCACGTGGACAAGGTTCTGGACAACGGGCGCATGGAGATCGCGCCCCTGCGCAACCTGCCCGTCATCAAGGACCTTGCGGCCGATATGGACCCGTTCTTCGAGAAATGGGTCGCGGCGGGCGGCGTGCATCACCCGACCAGGACGCGTCACGACCCGATGGAGGCCATCCTGCCCGACACCCCCGAGCGCGAGGAGGCGAGTGCCGGGATCGAATGCATCAACTGCGGGGTCTGCTATGCGGCCTGCGATACGGTCGCGGCAAACCCCGATTACCTGGGGCCGGCGGCGCTGAACCGGGCCTGGACCCTGTTGAACGACGCCAAGGACGGCGCACGGGAGCAGATCCTGGATGCGGTCAGCGCTGAAGGCGGCTGCCACAGCTGCCATTCGATGGGGAGTTGCGCGCACTACTGCCCGAACGAGCTCAACCCGCTGGCCTCCATCGCCGGGCTGAAGCGGGCGACCGCGAAGAGAGCTTGGCGCCGCGCGCTCGGGGGCACGTGATGGAGCTGCGCCTCTATCTCCTGCAACGGCTCTCCGCCCTGGTGATGATCCCGCTGGTGCTGGGCCATATCGCCGTGATGATCTACGCCATCCAGGGCGGGTTGACGGCCGAGGAGATCCTGGGCCGCACCCAAGGGTCAACCGGTTGGGCGCTCTTCTACGGTGCCTTCGTTGTTGCCGTGGCCGTTCACGGCGCCATCGGCCTGCGCGCGATCGTCTCCGAATGGTTGGGCGTGCGCGGCATGGCGTTGAGCGGCTTCGCCTGGGCCACATTCTGGGGATTGCTCGCCACCGGGATGTACGCCGTCGCGGCTGTCATCGGTGGACCGGGCTGAAGCGTCACATCGGCGATCTGAATCCCCTTTGCCTTGGCAAGACGCCTGATTTTCAGTATGTTATGGGCGGTTTCTTGCAGATGAAGTGAACGCGCCATGCGATCGAGAGTCGTACAAGGACGGTTCCTGACCTCGCCGGGAGGCGGACAGCACCAAGCCCCGCCGCCGACGACGTTCCGTCGCGGGCAGACCCCGGGCCCCGCGGGCGTTCAGCGGCGGACCGGCGCCGGGGCTGTCCAACGTCAGAGCGGGGGCGATTTCACCGTTGACCCCGCAGTCCTGCGCAAGACCGGGCCCGGGCAGACGCTGCCCGACGATGTCCGCAGCCACATGGAAGGCGCGCTTGGCGCGGACTTCTCCGACGTGCGGGTGCATGTCGGTCCGCAGGCGGCCTCCATCGGGGCGCTCGCGTTCACGACCGGGTCGGACATCTATTTTGCGCCCGGACAGTACCAGCCCGGCTCGGCCGCGGGTCGCCACCTGATCGGGCACGAGCTGGCCCACGTGGTCCAGCAGCGCCAGGGTCGGGTGCGCGGGCAGGCGGGTGCCATCACCGTCGTCACGGACCGGGCGCTGGAGGCGGAGGCCGACCGCAGCGGGGCGCGTGCGGCGGCGATGGCTGCGCGCCCGGTTGCCCAATCCCAAGTTGCGGTGCAGCGGCAGAGCCTGGTCGTGCAGCGGTGGGGGGGCGGGAACACGTTGGCTACGCTCTTCCCTGGTGCCAGCGGCAGTAGCGGCAGCGGCGGAGAGCCACCCAGGAAGCCGTCCGGCAACGACAATCCGTGGCTTCCCTCCAAGGCTGCAAAGAAGAAGCAGGGTAGAGAGAAGAGAGCTGATGAGCTGGCCCAGGAGATCCTGGACGATGCGCTCTACGCATATGACGAGTGGGATGGTAGGTCGCGGTTGGATGTGAGTTACCCAGACAACGTTTCTATGGATGTCATCCGCCGCGTTGCAGTCCTTGCGCAGGAAGACGGTACGTTCAACGTCCTGCCGCTGCGCAATCAGCTAGGGAAGTCGACACTGAACTTGCAGGTCCGAGGATTGCAAAGCGCGGACAGCGACGGGCTCGTCAACTACCACGTTTTTCGGAGCTGACGCGATGCGCGCGAGGGTCATCCAAGGGCGGTTTCTGAACCACGGTGGTCCCGCCGCGGGACACCGGCCCCCATCGACAGCATTTGGTGGTAGCGCGCTACAGCCGACGGCTGCCGGGCAGCCGGTGCGCGGACACGTGGCCCCGCCGACGACGTTCAGCCGGGCTGAGGCTCCAGCGGCCGGGGGCGTGCAGCGCCAGACTGCCGCGCCTTCCATCCAGCGACAGGGTGGCGGAGATTTTGCCGTGGACCCGTCCGTGCTCCGCAAGATCGGGCCGGGGCAAGCGCTGCCCGACGATGTCCGCAGCCACATGGAGACCGCGCTGGGCGCCGACTTCTCCGATGTGCGGGTGCATGTCGGTCCGCAGGCGGCGTCCATCGGGGCGCTCGCGTTCACGACCGGGTCGGACATCTATTTCGCGCCCGGACAGTACCAGCCCGGCTCGGCCGCCGGTCGCCACCTGATCGGGCACGAACTGGCCCATGTCGTCCAGCAGCGCCAGGGCCGGGTGCGCGGGCAGGCGGGGGGGCTGACCGTTGTGACGGATCAGGCTCTCGAGGCAGAGGCCGACCGGAACGGCATGCTGGCAGCACAATGGCGGCCCGGTGCCGATAGTCGTGCGCGCGCCGCATCCGGTTCTGCCCCGGCTGCGCCGTCGGTTCAAAGACACACCGGACCGCCAGCGCCGGCTGCCCGGCTCACAGCGCGCGCGATGCCCGTGCCTCCGGAGCAGTCCACCCGTACCGTGCAGCGCTATGGCGGTGGTTTTTCTGACATGACGAAACACGACGGGCAGATCTACGGGATCTACGAAAACGAGCAGTATCCCAATGCGATCGCCGGGTCGTCCTTGGCCGATGACAAGTGCCTCTATGTCGGAAAGACATGGCAGCAGGAAATCGGCGATCGCTTCATTGACCATGTCAAACTGGACAGTTGGGCCCCGTGGTGGGTTGACCTTGGGCTGGACTATAGCAGTCTTGATGACGACAAGTGGCCCTACGTTGTCAGGAACCTTCAGTTCCTCAAGCAATGCACACGCCTCGATTTCGCCGCGCACGAACAATGGTGGATCCAGAACATGAAGAAGGCCGGGGCGGCTCTCCTAAACGATGCCAATGCGATCGACGCCCAGAAGTTCCAACAAGTCTCGGGCAGCGCAGCCTTCACTACATCGGGCGATTTTTCGGGCTGGTCGGCGCAGGACTTCAAGAAGATGTGACGCCGTCAGTTAATCGCCACCGTGCCGCCCTTCACCGTCAGCGCTCCGCCGCCGTCCACTTCGCCGCTGGCCGAGCCCGAGATCGTGAACGTTGACCCGGCGCTGACGTTCAGTGCCCCGCCCGCCTCCAGCGTCATGTCGCCGCCCGAGGACAGCGTCAGCGCGCCGGTTGTCTCGATCGTGATGTCGCCGCTGACCGAGATCGTCAGCGAACCCTCGATCGACAGGGTCGCGTCGCCGGTGACGTCCTGGGTGAAGTTCGCCTCGTTCGTGCGGGTCTCGTCGCCGGTCACCGTGATCTCGCGAGCGCCGGCCACGGAGTGCGTCTCGTCCCCGGTCTCGACCGCGATCGTCCGCGTGCCCTGAGAGACGGTGAGGCTCTCGTCGCCTTCCTCGATCGTGATGGCGCGGTTCTGGCTGACCGTCACCGTCTCATCGTTGCCGATGGTTGTCGTGCGGTCGTTCTCGACCTCGACCAGCATGTCGAGCTGCGCGTGGATGTAGATCTCCTCCTCACCGGCCTTGTCCTCGAAGCGCAGCTCGTTGAAGCCGTCGCCGCCGAGCGAGCTTTCGGTCTTGATCGTGGTCTTGGTCTGTTCGGCTGGCAGATCGTACGGTGGCGGCCTTTCGCCGTTGTAGACGACGCCAGTGACCAGGGGACGGTCCGGATCGCCGTTGAGAAAGCTGACGACGACCTCCTGGCCGATGCGTGGCAGGAAGAGCGTGCCCCAGCCGGGACCTGCGAACAACTGGGCGACGCGGATCCAGCACGATGAGTTTTCGTCGTTCTGCCCCTCGCGGTCCCAGTGAAACTGCACCTTGATGCGCCCGTGCTCGTCGGTCCAAAGCTCCTCGCCGGACTGCCCGACGACGATGGCGGTCTGGGGGCCGTGGATTCGTGGTCGCGGTGTGACGAGTGGTGGGCGAAACGGGGTCCCGGAGAGCTGGGCCTCGAAGTCGTTCTGGTAGAAGCCCTGGCGTGCCGAATGTGTGACCTGGCGCACGAGGTAGTAGTCGTTGAGCTCGGCCACCGGGTGATGGATCATGCTCAAGGTGAAGCCGGCGCACATCCGACGCATCGGGGACTTGCCGACGACCAGGCTTCGATCAGCGTTCATCGCATCGAGGCGGAGACCCGCGACCCGATCGGCGCCATCGGTATCCTCGAAGAGCCCGGGATAGGTGTAGACCGCGCGCGTGCCGTCCCCCAGCGAGACATCGAGCTGTGTGGACGGCGTGATGTAGTTGAAGTCGCGGCTGTCGACCTTGTCCGGCGTGACGGCGTACTTGACGGCCAGCGAGTCGATCCGGGTGTCCTCGGAATAGCCAACGGCCGGGGGCAGCGGCAGATAGGGCACATCGTCGTCGGCAACGACGCCGCATTCGGAGACATCGTCGAAGATGACGAGGGTGTGGATGCCGTCCTCGTGTTCGAAGAAGTAGGCCAGCCCGTCCTCTTCCAGCAGCCGCGAGACGAAGGCAAAATCGGACTCTCCGAACTGAACGCAATACGTCCGGGTCGGCGGGTCCTGGGTGGTGGAGATTCGGTAGTCGGTGAACTCGGCCTCGTCGAAGACCGCCGAGATGATCTCGACCGAGGTCTTTTCCTGGAAGATGCGGTTGTTGGAGGTGTAGCGCAGCAGGCTCAGCCACGGGCGGATCGACAGCGTGCAGCTACCCTCATCGGCGCGGACCGCATCGACGATGCCGTTGATTTCGCGGATGTTGTCTTCGTCGCCGGTCAGGGTGGCCGAGACCTGTGTGCCCAGTAGGCTGGGGAGATCGAGGTCGTCGTCCGCAATGCTCGTCTCGAAGGTGAACTCGAAGGGTGCCGACAGCGCTTCGGTCCCTTCGATCGAGCGCAACAGCAGCGCATCGTCGCCGAGGTCGGTCGTCAGCTGGAGCGACGAGGCATCCTGGCTCCAATCTGTCATCAAACACTCCCCCCTGCGTCGTGCGTCAAGCGTAGATCAGCCGCGCCCTGTCAACCAGCCCTCCGCGTTGACATCCCTACCACGCTCAGTCGGCGATCAGATCGAATCCGCCGGACGGGGACAAGCCGGCATGCAGACGCGCGACGGGCGCGCCCTTCGAGACGCAGTCGAGCAACACCAGTGCCACCTGTGGGCTGAGCGTATCCGAGACGATGCTGTCGATGTTGCGCGCGCCGGACTCGGTCTCGCGGGCGCGCTCGACGATCCAGTCGACGATCTCGCGGTCGTAGGAGAATGTGCAGTCCTGCATGAGGGCAAGGCGATCGCGCAGATCGTCGAGTTTCTTGCGCGCGATCTCCTGCAGCGCGTCGGTTGCCAGCGGCAGGTACGGCACGACGGTCAGGCGGCCCAGGAACGCGGCCGGAAAGGTCTGGCGCAGGAAGGGGCGGATCTGCTGGACGAGATCATCGTTCCCGGCAGCACCCGATGATCCGGTGCGGCTCAGCTCATCGGCACCGACGTTCGACGTGAGCAGGATGACCGTGTTGCGGAAGTCGACGATCTGGCCATCGGAATCCTCGAGCATCCCCTTGTCGAAGACCTGGTAGAAAAGCTCGATGACATCGCGGTGCGCCTTCTCGATCTCGTCGAGCAGGACCACCGAATAGGGGCGCCGGCGGACCGCTTCGGTAAGGATCCCTCCCTTGCCGTACCCGACATAGCCGGGCGGCGCTCCCTTGAGACCGGAGATCGTGTGGGCCTCCTGATATTCGGACATGTTGATGGTCACCAGAGCCTCGGGCCCGCCGAAGAGCGAGTCGGCAAGCGCATGCGCGGTCTCGGTCTTGCCGACGCCGCTGGGCCCGGTGAGCAGGAACACGCCCGTGGGCTTCCCGGGCTCTCCGATCTTGGCGAAATAGGTCTGGATGCGCCGGCAGATCGTGTCGAGCGCCGCATCCTGGTGGACCACCCGCGCGCTCAGCTGCCCGCGGAGGTCCCGGGCGGTCTGCGAGCCCTGGCGCAGCATCTCGGATGACGGGATACCCGTCCAGCTCGACACGACCGCGCCCACGGCCTTTGCGTCGACCGCCGGGAACACCATCGGCGACTGATCCGCGATCAAGGTGTCGAGCTTGAGCCTCAGATACTCGAGCTCGGAGGCGTCCTTCTCCGAAAGCGGCGCATTCGACTGGATATCCAGGATCGACTGGACAAGCTCGCGCTCCGCGCGCCAGCGGCTGTCATTCTGTTCGACATCGAGGGCCAGTTTATCGCGATCGCCTTCTAGGGTCTCAATGTGCTCGGGGCTGACCGCATCGCCCCGGCCGACTTCCTCGCGCAGACGTTCAAGCTCGGCTTCCACCGCGGCAAGACGGGCGCGGACGGTGAAGAGCACCTGTGGTTCCTCGGACTGCGCGATGGCCACCCGCGCGCAGGCGGTATCGAGCACGCTGACCGCCTTGTCGGGCAGCTGGCGCCCGCCAATGTAGCGGTCGGACAGGAACACCGCCTGGCGCAGTCCGTCCTCGAGCACCTTGACCCCGTGATGCGCCTCCAGCCGCGCCGCGATCCCGCGCAGCATGGTGATCGCGGTTTCGGTGTCAGGCTCGGCGACCTTCACGACCTGGAAGCGTCTGGTCAGCGCGGGATCCTTCTCGAAGTAGCGCTTGTACTCGCCCCATGTTGTGGCGGCGATCGTGCGCAGGCTGCCCCGCGCAAGGGCCGGCTTGAGGATGTTGGCGGCGTCGCTCTGACCTGCCTGCGCCCCGGCGCCGATCAGCGTGTGCGCCTCGTCGATAAACAGGACCACGGGATCAACGGAGGCCGCGACCGCGTCGATGACGCCGCGCAGGCGGTGTTCGAATTCACCGCGCATGCTCGCGCCTGCCTGCAGCGCGCTCATGTCGAGCGAGAGCACGCGGACCTTCCGGAGCGCGGTGGGCACCTGTCCGTCAACGATCCGCTGGGCAAGGCCTTCGACCACCGCGGTCTTGCCGACGCCCGCATCGCCCGTGAGGATGGGATTGTTCTGGCGGCGGCGCAGCAGGATGTCGATCAGTTGCCGGATCTCCTGGTCTCGGCCGAGGATCGGATCGAGCGATCCTTCCCGGGCCTGCGCCGTCAGATCGATCGTGTAGGTCTCGAGCGGGCCGTCTTCTCCGTCCGCATCGACCCGGCTGCCGCCCCCGGTCGCCTCCGGCGCGGGCAGATCCGGGTCTTCCGCCGGCAGGCGGAGCAACAGCGGGCAACTCTCGACAACCAGCCGCCTTGCGCTCTGGTCCCGCAGCATCGCGCGTAACAGCAGAAGCGGCCGCACGCGGTCGAGGCCATGGTCGAGCGAGGCAATGCTCCAGGCCGAGTTCAGAACATCCAGCAGATGTTTCGAGAACGCGGGAACCCGCACCGTGCCCGTGTCGAACCCGTCGATCGCCCGCAGCACGTCCGCGCGTGCCTCAGACTGGTCGATGGCGCTGGAGCGCAGGAGCTTTCCGATATCGCTCTGCTCATCATCCAGCAGCTCGGCCAGCAGATGCTCGGGCTCGACGCTCACATGACCACGGGATTTCGCCCGCTGTGCGGCACGCTCCAGCATCAGCTTCGCCTCACCGTCGAGGCGTTGGACCAATGCGCGGATATCGACGGACATGGGTGTCTCTCTACTCTCTGCCGCCGAGCATTGTCGACAGGGTAGCAGGTGCCGGGGCCAATGACGAGGCGAGGCGACTGGTGAAGCCCAGCCGGGCTGTCCGTTTCACCGATCTGGCCGATGAGACGGGCTGGTTGACCGCGGCTTCCGGCGTCTCTTCCAGAACGCAGATCAGATCGGACTCGGCCGGGATGATCGCGCTGCCCAATGTCCGAAGCACTCCCCGCGGTCGGCGTGCCTCGATGGCGCCAAGTGCGGCGAGGCAGGGACGTCGGCCGTCCCGCTGCCCGACGTAAGGGGGGCGCTGTATCGGCAGAAAGCCATCGCGTGTCGCGGCATCGATCGGTCCCATCCGGATCTCGGTCCCCGCATCCTGCAGCCATGCCCGCGTGCCAAGAGCTGAGTTCCTGCCCAGCCGCGCGCCACCGAACGAGGACACCTTCGCGCAGTCGGATGGATCTGTCTTGACCCAACCGCCGACCAATCCGCGGCATGTCGCAGGCGTGCCGAAGTGGTTCGTCACCACGGCAGCGATCGTGTTCAGCGAAACGGGACGCTGATGCAGAACACCGGTCGAGGCCATCAGCCAGTCGGCGATCTGGGCGCTCTCCCCCCGGTGGTCGAGACGACCGAGCAGCGACCGCAGGACATCCGCATGCGGGCCGCGGGACGGAGGAGCCACCCGCGCCGCCGGCGTCTCCAGCCGGACAGTGTCGATCAGGATCTGGGTGAACCGGTGCGAGAAGATCTCGAAGAAGCGGCGCATGCTGGGATCGCCAGCGCGTTCGCGTTCCTGGATGACCTGGGCCACCGGCGCCGGCAGCGCGCCCCCCATCCCGAAGAACGTGATGCTTCCGGTCTCGAGCGCGATCGCGTCGCCCTCGGCTTCGGGGTGCACGGCTAGGACGTCCGACCGCCGAAAGGCCCCGTCAATCGCGGCGCGGTAGCGTGGCGGGACACCCGTCGCGGCCTGGACGATGCGTGCGGCCTGCACGAGCGAATAGCGATGCGGTTGCTCGGCGAAGAGCTCGATCAGACGACGATCTGTGCGCCGCTTCTGGTTGGCCATTTGATCGGCTCCGATGAGTGCTTCGAGCTATCGACGTGCAGCTCGGTGAAGGATCCTGCGCTGGCATAGAGGCCCAGGAAGTGGGACATCACGGTCCCGAACAGATAGCTCTCACCCTGCACGAAGTTCTCTTCGTTCAGTTCCATCGTCACCTTCATGCCACGGCAGAAGCCGCGCCAGGCGTCCTGGCCGATGTGGCGTGTGGCACGCTCGGCGGTGAACGCCGTGATGCCGTTGATCTGGCGATGCACCCTGTCAACGTCGAGGCCTGCGTAGAGCCGAAGGTTCTCGCGGAAGACGTCGAGGTTCTCGGGATCGTTCGCAAACGAGAGCTGGTCGGTGGCGAGATGCGAGATCAGCCGCCAGAGGTCCCGGCCGGGGGACGGCGGGTCGAGCTGGGGCGTGGGCTTCACGGTGCAGAGGATCTGCGCCACGGGTGGTGCGTCCTTCGGGGCGCCCAGATCGCCGGTGGCCGGGGGGCCGCCGTACTCCATCGCGGTGCCGGTCGGCAGCTTCTCGGCAAGACCGCGATTGGTGCACGAGACATGAGCGAATGCGACCTTTGATGCGGGCTGCGACGGGTTGAAGTCGGCATCGTGGAACGAGATCATCATCTCGGTGCCACTCAGGTCCGTGCGCCGGGTGGGAATGCGGCGCGCCGACCAGAAGACACGCTCGCCCTTGGATGCCATGCCGTGCTTGTAGGAATAGAAGGGCTGAACATGTTCGGCATCGCGGCTGGCACGGCCTAGCGTCACACGATCGATCAGGTGGATCTCCGTGCTGCGGTCGCGGTGCAGGTCCGGGCTGAGCTGATACTCCGCGCTTTCCTGGTTGATGCGAACCGGTTCGCTGACCTGGGAGAAGAGGTTGATGATCGGGACGGTGCCCAGCTTGATGGAATCCGAGAGGGCGGGACCCGACAGGCGCTGGGTTTCCGAGGTCGCGAAGACCAGGTCCACAAAGGGGCTGTTGAGATCGCGCTGTGCCGAGGCCAGCCCTTCGACATCGAAGAACAGGAACTTTTGGGGGAAGACGAAGTATTCCTGGATGAGGCGGTGAGCCTCGTGCCCGTTCGCGGGGTAGGGCAGCAGCGCTTCGTCTTGGGCAAACCCGACTGCGGTGATGGATGCCGTTGGCAGGGGTGTTGCCGTGACGTCCAGTTCGGCTTCCAGCTTCGGGGCCGTTTGCCCGCCCTGGGCCGGATCGACGGCCCATACCCGCTGTGTGTTGCGCACCAGCGTCTCGTAGACCTGAGCCGAGAACGCCGCCGGTCCCGTGATCCCGAAGCGCATCTTGTCGGGCAGCACGTCGCCGGCGCGTCCCTTGTCGATTGTGCGCAGCCGGATCCGAAGTGCCTCACCCGCATGCGGGGTCCCGTGGAAGAACGAGAGCGCTGCCGGGTCGGGCAAATCGGTGCTGACCACGTCAAAGGGGTGCAGCGTGACGTCCCAGGCGGTCTTGAAGCGGCACGTCGCGTTGGCATCGGTCCGCGCAAGCAGCTGCGTGCCGCGCTGAATGGGGTAGCCGATGGCCTGGCGGGCGCGATCCGGGTCGGGGACGAACTGGGCAATCGCCACGGACGGCACCGGGGCAGTGAGCTGAGGGTGCAGCGCGCTCAACAGGTGCTGGGCGAGCCGCGGGAGCTGATTGTCGATGTTGCGCTGCAGGCGCCCGCCGATGAAGGCGAAGGCTTCGATCAGCCGCTCGACCTGAGGGTCGGCCGAGACATGCCCGGTCAGATCGAGCGCCGCTGCCACCGAGGGATAGGCCGCGGCGAACGCCGCACCCTCGGTCCGCAGATAGTCCAGTTCCTTGAGGTAGTACCTGAGGTGATCGGCGCGTGCGTCTGTCATCTTACGCGCTCCGCGCGAGGCCCGGCGCGGACAGGAAGTTGAACTGCTCCTGCTGACGGCCGATCGTCAGGATGCCAGTGATGCCAAGCCGCAGCGCCTGGCCGTTCTCGCGGTCCAGAATGGCCTCGACGTTCGGCTCCGCGAGGCGGGGCTCGAAGGCGATCACGGCTTCGCGCACCTCGCGGGTAATCACGGCGCGGTCTTCCGGGCGTGCGGGGCTGAGCGCCTCGACCTCCAGAATGCCGTAGTCCAGCACCGTCCGGGACGCGGCCGGCTTGCCCATTGCGCTGACGGGCGCCCGGACCGAGATCAGCGCGTCCAGAGACTGCGTGATCGCTGCCTGCAGTGCGTCGCGGTCGTAGACGCGAAGGGTGTGGGCCCGGGTCGCCGCCGCGAGGCGTTCGAAAAGGGGCACGACTGCCCCGTCAATGCGTCCCGGGCCTTGGGCTAGTCTACTCAACCTTCTGCGCGACGAGGTCGTGGCTCACCGGTTCGTCACCGCCTGCGGTACCCTCTTCCTTGGACTGCGGCTTGTAGGTGTAGGTGACCTTGCCGTAGTTCATCGAGATGGTTTCGGTCGGGATGTCGCCCGTGCCGCCCCCGATCGAGACGTTCGACACGATGCAATCCTCCATCTCGATCTTGAGGTAGAGAACCGGTTCGTTGTCGCCATCAGCGCGGTAGGCGAAGAAGCTGGTCTTGCCGATCTGATTGCCCTGCCAGCAGAGCTTGAGCAGATCGTCGGTCGCACTGTCGGTGTACTTGGTGAACGAGAACTCCGAGTGGTTTGCCTGCTCGACCGTGCCCGAACCCGCCGAGCTTCGTGTCGGCGAGGTCGGTTGGTTGAACGAGTGGCTCCAGGACAGCACCTGGATGTCGTCACTGTGTTGGGAATCGGCCGATTCGCCCGTAACCGCGGGCTCCTCGATCTTCAGGAACATATTGCCAGCCATCGCTTGGCTCCTCCGTGAAAGTTCTTATGAGCGCGGTTATCAGGCGGCCGGCGGCAGTTCGGCGACCAGCCTGATTGATGCGGTAAGATCCTCCAGCTGGAAGTGCGGTCGCAGGAAGATGACGGCGTTGTACGAGCCCGGTCGGCCGGGTATCGGCGTCACGTCGACCCGTGCTTCACGCAGCGGGTACTTGGCCTTGATCGATTGGCCGGCATCGTCCTTGCCAAGAACGTAGTCGGAGATCCAGACGTTCAGGTAGTCGCGCAGGTTGTCCTCGGTCATGAACGAGCCGACCTTGTCGCGCACGATCACCTTGACGTAGTGCGCAAAGCGGGACGCGTTTAGCATATAGGGCAGCATGGCCGAGAGACGGGCGTTCGCGTTCGCGGCGGCCTTGTTATAGGTCTTGGGCTTGTTGACCGTCTGCCCGCCGAAGAACGCGGCATAGTCCTCGTTCTTCTTGTGTACGACCGTGACGAAACCCAGGTGGTTGAGCTCGTTCTCGCGGCGGTCCGTGATCTGGACTTCGGTCGGGCAGGTGGCGATGACATCGCCCTCGACGGTGCGGAAGGTATGGTTGGGCAGGCCCTCGACCTTGCCGCCGCCCTCGACGCCGCGGATGGCGGCGGTCCAGCCGTGCAGGCTGAAGGCGTTCGCGATCCGCTCGCCCATGATGTAGGCGGGGTTGCCCCAAAGGTAGCGATTGTGCACCGTCTGGCGGGCAATGTCCTTGCGGCTTTCGCCACCGGCCAGGCGCTCGCGGAGCACTTCGCCCAGGGTCTTGTAGAGCTTCCCGTCCTCCGAACGGCGTGCTTCCAGGGCGAGGCGCGCGTCCTCTTCCATGTTCAGAAGCTCGTTGTCCGTGAACTCGATCTCGGAGGCCGAGTCCGGATCGCCCGGGACGTAGACCTCTTCCTCGAAGTTCAGACCTTCCACTTCAACGGTGTCCACGCCGTAGGGCAGGCGCAGCAGGACGCGCGGCAGCGTCAGCGTGATGTAGCGGCTGTCCTCGCTTTCGCGGAACGATCGCCACGTCGCCATCTCGGCGCTGTCGAAGATCTTGGCCAGATCGCGCGGGGCAGGGAGTTCGGTCCAGCTGTCCATGTCCAGCAACGCGGGGTCGGCCGCCGAGATGAAGGGCGCATGGGCTGCAGCCGCAACCTCGGCAATCAGCTTGAGCAGCGCAAAGTCATTTGTCGGATGCCGCCCGAACGAATAGTCGCCGATCAGCATCGAGAACGGGTTACCACCGAAGGTACCGTACTCTTCCTCGTAGACCTTCTTGAAGAGCGCGCTCTGATCGAACTCAACCGCCTTCTGAAGATCCTTGAGGAGATCCTTCTTCGAGACGTTCAGCACCCGGATCTTGAGCCGCTGGCCGGTCTCGGCGTTCATCACCAGGTAGTGCAGACCGCGCCACGTCGCTTCCAGTTCCTGAAAGCTCTTGTGGTGCATGATCTCGTTGAGCTGGGCGTTGATCTTCTCGTCAAGCGCCGTGATCTGTTCCTTGATCCGCTCCTGGACCTGATCGTCCATGATGTTCTCGTCGGCGAGAACTTTGTCGACGAATTCCTGGACCATCTTGCGGGCGTTCGCGCGTTGATCCGCGTTCGTGCGGTCGCGCGCGATCTTGCCGTCGTAGATGATCTGTTCGAGAAGGCTCTGGTCGGTTTCCTGGCCTTCGGCGCCGGCTTCCTGGGTGTCTTCGTCTGCCATGATGTAGCTCCCTAGCGATCATGCATCCCTGCCGTTCGAGGCGTCCGGGATGTGCAAGGCGGTGCCCGGCCCCCCGCCGGGTCGGAAAGTTTCTGGGTGGATCAGTCGCCGTCGGACTTGGGCTCTTCTTCGGTGATGAGACCCTCGAGCTCCTTGCGCTTCTCCTCGTTCTTGACCACTTCGGCGAGCAGCCCGGACAGCGCGGCATTTCCATCCAGCTTGGTTGCAAGATCGCTCAGACGCTGGCGTGCTTCGTAGAGTTCGTTGAGCGGCTTGTAGCGCTTGACGATCGCGTCCGGGTCGAAGTCGTCGATCTTCTTGAAGTCGAGCACGACGGGGACATCGCCGGTCGCCTCATCGTCGAGCGCATTGGGGACAGTCATCTCCAACCGGGGCATCGCCGATTCCAGCACCTTGTCGAAGTTGTCCCGGTCGATCTCGACGAACTTGCGGGTCTTCAGCTCGGGCAGCGGGGCGTCCTCGCTCTGCGTATTGGTTAGGTCCGCCAAAACCCCGATAACAAACGGAAGTTCTTTCTTCTCAATCGCATCGCCGATCTCGACGTCGTAGGTGATTTGCACGCGAGGCGGTCTGACCCTGCCAAGCTTGTGTTGAATACTCTCAGCCATTCAGGATTCTCCTCTGCGTCGGCAATCTGAATTTGATCAACCGGTTGCGAGATTATCCTAAGCTGAACCTTGAGTCTTTGCAACATATGGTAAAGTGCTTGAGCCAGCTTCTCCTTCGCGTTGAAATCACGTGGATTTCACGCCGATAGGAGCCATTTGAGAACGCGTGGATCGGCGCCGTCTGCGTCCATTTCTGCAATGATCTCTTGCAGTGACTTGTCGCGCCAAGCTACTGATTTTTCGATCAGATATGGCGTGACGCTATGCGGTTCGGTCTTGCGCAGATGCGCGGCGATGCGGGCAAGCGTTGCATAGACGTCGTCGCGCTCGGCGCCTGAAGCTGTCGTCTGATCAAGAGTGCCGAACTCATTGTGACCTGACTCGTCGACTGGTTGTTCTTGTTGGGGCGATTCTACCTCTGGCGAATCGTCTGGCGAAGGATCGAGTTCCTCGACCTTGTTGACCAGTTCGAGCGCGTCTGGGTTCTCGTGTTGTGCGAGGAGCGACACCAGCAGGTCCCGGACATCGGTGACCGTCCGGCGCAGTTGGCTGAGCGCGGGCGCACGGTCGCCGATCAGTCCACCGAGCACTTCCTCAAGCCGCTCGCGTGACGTGGCAATGTCGCCCAGTGCCTTGGCGACAGGACGGAGGTTATCCAGAGACACGGTGGTCGCTGTCTCCGCGAAACCTTCCAGCGTATGGCGATGTTTCGGCGCCTTCTTGCCCGAGTTTTTCTGCGCGGCAGCGGCATAGCGCTGGGCATTGTAGTGGTCGGACCAGCTCCAGCTTATCGGGCCATCCTCGTCCCGTCCGACCATCAGCGGCGTGGTCAGGAGGATCGTCGACAATGTTCGATCGAGCCAGAGAATGGGGGAGAAACGCGGCGAGTCCGCATCCAAGTCGTCCTCGGGATAGAGCCCGTCCCAGTATGTCTCGCAAAGGCGTGCGATGAGGTCGATGCCCTGCGCCGTGGCACCCACACCGTGCACGTGCGTGCGGGCCTCGCAGAGCCAGCCTGCAAGTTGCAGGTCCTTGCTCTTGTCCCTGAGCGCCAGCCGGCACCGCTCCGCCACGTCTTCCCAGCTCGCGGACTTCAGCTCCCGCTCCCAGATCCCCTGGGGCAGTGTCTGATCGTCGGCGCGTCTGGATTCCTCGATCGCGGCATAGACCGGGCCGAAACGCAGGGACACGCCGGTCGGCGCGTCAGGCGATATTGGATCGAGCAGATCCGTGTCGTCGAACTGCGGCGCTGTGGCTGGCTTGGTCATGGCTACGGGGCTTCCGCGGGGAAGAAGGGCAGGGGCAGCGCCGGGCCCGATTTCTCGGTTCCGGCCGGGTCGAGCGCCTGCAAGGTGACGCGCATGAAGATCCGGGCGGATCCCTCGATCTTTCTGCCACCGGCCGCGGCATCGACATTCTCGATCAACGGGACTTCGAACTGGATGACGTTCGGGCGCCGATCGGCAAGCGACGCCAGCCCGCCCTCGTCTGGCGTGTTCACGCCCAGCATGGAGATCAGTCCCCAAGGGTCAGTGTACTGGAACTCGACCGTTCGCTCGTTCAGCCGGGCATCAGGTCTGCTCAGGACCCCGACCGCGTTCGGTGCGTTCCGGGCCCAGCGGAGGCTGAGCCGCAACGGGTCACCGTAGCGCCAGATCAGCGTCTTGCCGGGGGCGAAGGTGCCCGTCCGATCCTGGCCGATCTGCAGGGACCACTCGATGATCTGATCGCCGGCCTGCTCGAGGCCGGGATTGGTCCTGAAGTCGACGGACACGGCGAAGGCGGGCCCTCCCGGTCGCGGCGTTCCGTCCTGCAGCGACAGGAACTGGCGTACGCGGTCGAGTGCGATCATGAACGCCGCTATCCGCTGAGCGGCTATCGCGTCGCCACTGACGCCGGAGGTATCGGCGACGAGCGCGTCGATCTCCGGCCCGAAGGCCGTGAAGAACTGGCTAAGCAGAACCGGATCGATCGGATCCTGTTCGGTCTGGGACAGGCTCGCCACCGGGCTCCCCGCGCCGATCCCGACGAAGGGGTACTTGCCGGCCAGCGAGCTGTTGAAGGCGCGCGCGAGGTCCTGATAACTGCCGAGCGCCTGTTGCGTGCCGATATCGGCGCATCGGAACTCGAGCTCGAACATCAGTGCTTGCAGCTGATATCCGAAGTAGTCATTGTTTGTGCGGGCAGACCAGCTGTCGTCGCTGCACGCGATGGCGCGGTCCGAGTTGAGCGTCACAAGGATGAACTGCTCGAGCGAGGTGAGGCTGTTGCCTGGCGCCCGGTCGGCGTAGCCGGACAGGACGGCGAGCAGCCTTTGCCACTTCTCGACGGTGCTGGCGACAGAGGTGTCGGTGCCATCTGGGTGGGTGGCGAGAAATGTCACGACGGGTGCTGCCTGCTCTTCCGCCACCAGTTGCACGAACGTCCGCCAGTCTCTCAGCAAGCCCGCCAGAGCCACGGGGCTCGGCATTCCGAAGAGCTGCCCGGCACTGCCCGCCTCCCCGTCCCAGACGCTGAAGCTGGCGACAGCCGTCTCGTAGAGACCGCGGGACTCGAGGCTGTCATCGATCTCTGACAGGAGCCGCGCCGCCTGCAGATCGGCCGTATCGGCCAGCGTTGCAGAAACCGTGTCGAGACCCAGGATCGACGCCTGATCGCGAAGCGCCGCGAGCACGGGGGCCGACGCCGCAAAGCTCCGCGCCTCGCGTCTGGTTTCGTCGGCGGTGAACCCGCCATTCCCCTGGGCCGGATTGCTGGCGTCGAGGACCATCTGCGCCACGCGGATATCAATGAGCCGCGTCAGCGCCGGGCGGAGCGTCCCTGGCAAGGCATCCGGCGAACTTGTGAGGACCTGCTGAAGGCTCTCCATCGCCTCGAGTGCCGAAGCGAGTTCCGCTTGCGACCAATTCAGACGTCTTGCGCTGGAGGAAGCTTGCGTGGGTGATGCCCGGCCAAGCTCACTGGTTTGACCGCCCGAGACCGTCTCGAGCACAACGCGGAGCGCCTCGAAGCGCGGGTTCAGGCCGTCGTCGACGATGAAGTCCCATCCGGTGAGCCCAAAGAGCCGCCAGTTCACGATATCACTGGTCGCCTTATTCCGCGCGGACAGCAGAGTCGCCATCGGCTCGTCTTGCGGCGCGTTGGCCGCGAAGCGGAAGTTGCCAACATCCTCGGCGGCTTGGGTGATCAGATCGTTGAAACCGTTCTCGTTCGTCAACAGCCAGTTCGACAGGGGTTTGGAAAGTGCTGTGCTTGCGCGGCCGATGGCGTCTTCCAGCGACCTGATGTGGGCGAAGAGCTCGGTCCGGGAGGGTGCCTGGTTGTCACGTAGCCACCGCGTCTCTTCGTTGATGATCGCGGCGGAGACGTAGAGTTCGGATCGCTGATAGGCCTGTGCAAAGAGCTTGGTCCCGCGCGGTCCAAGTGCTTCCTCGAAAGCCTGAGAGAACCTTTCCCCGCCCTCTTTGAGACGATGTGGCTCCAGACGGGTCAAGGCGCCCTGATAGAACTGGAAGTCCGCCTCGTAGGCGCCCGGCACCGTCTGTCCGAGCGCGATCCTTGCCAGCCTGGGCAGGTCGGACGAGTCTTCCATCGTGTTGAGACCCGTCAGGAGGGTCAAACCTTCATCGACCTCGCGAAGCGTCCTGACCACGTCGCGAACCTGGAGGGGAGCGGCGCCACCAAGCTCGGGAAGATCGTCGAGGACCTTGGCCAACCGGTCGTAGAGACCCTCTTCAATGGCGGGAAGGATGATCCGCTGGAAGCCGACGGCGATGGCTTTGGAGCTCTTTCTGGGTTCGGAAGACAGGTAGGACGTCGGCACGAGAGGTGCCGGCTCGACCCCGCCGTCGATCGAACTGATCCGGGCGAAGATGTCGCCGGCGCTTTCCTCTTGTTCTGCGAAGTGGTTGTGGCCGTGCCGAAACTCTTCCAGCTCGGTCTCTATTGCTGCCAGCAGCTGCTGGAGCGCGCTGGTGTCGCGGTCGAGCCAAAGTGTGTAGCTGACGCCCAGACAGCCCAGAGCGGCAAGCGTCCAGGCAGCGATCTTGAGGCGGCGATCCCGCCGAGCGGTATAGGTGAGGCGGCCGGACGCGGGACGGGCAAGTCCGGTCTCGGGAAAGATCTTCTCGGAGAAAACGGCGCCCGCAAAGGTCGCGGCCTGCGATGCCTCGTTGCCTGCATCCGTGAAGTAGATTCCACGAAATAGCATCTGATCGGTGAGGGCGGGCGCACGCAAGGTCGGCTGAAGAAGCGTCGTGAGCGCGCGCGGAAGGCCGCGGACCCGAGTGGCGGCGTCCACGACTGCCTCATGCGGCGCTCCCAGATCGGGCTCGGCCACATTCAGGATCTGCAGCGCCAGCACGTCCAGACCGTCTGCCGCCTTCGATGTCGCCTCGCTGACCCATTCGCTCTCGAACGGCGCGTTGAGCTCATACCGGGATGACCAGCCGATCACCGGTTTCGGGACCTCACCGACAGTCGCGACCAGGGACAGGGTTTTGAACGACGCGTGCGCATCGATATCTGTCACCATCAAGTAGACGGGCAGTTGCTGTCCGGACTTTGCCTGCGCCTCGACCAGGAGCGCCCCGAAACGTTCGCCAAGGTTGCTGAGTTTCTCGGCACCTTCGCGTTCGAACTCTTCCAGCATATCAAGGCGCACGGCCAGAACGATCGCCTGGAGAGGGTTGTCCGGGCGGTGCGAGCGCAGCCCCTCCAACGCTTCGGACCATGTCTCGAGCCAATCGCTGCGGGACAGCAACGTGTCGCGGAAGTCCAGCAGGATGCCGTCTGGCGAGCGAATGGTGCGGGCCAGGGAACTCTGCAGAAGCTCCCTCGAGAGCTGTGGTGGTGAGGCTTGGGATACCGCAGTG
>JBCCDA010000041.1:0-34093 GCA_039033215.1 Pseudomonadota bacterium
ACGGCAGGCGGGCTGGGGTTCGGGGACTTCGCGGTGTCCACCTTCGACGGCGGCGCCGGGACCAAGCTGGTCGGTGGCGGCTATGTCGTGTTCCTCGAGGGAGTGGCGACCACGGACATCGACGGCAGCGATTTCCTGTAGCGACCATCGCGTCCTGTGCACCATCAGGAGCGAGGCACAAGACTGCTAGTGAGGTAGTGGGCCACGATCTGACGACGGGGTATGCGCGGACAGGCCATCCGGAAGATCATCGAAGCTGGCATAGTTGAGGTCATAGAGCTGCGAATAGAGACCCTTCTGCGCGACGAGCGCATCGTGGCTTCCCTCTTCGATCAGGCGGCCCTGGCGCAGTACGACAATCCTGTCGGCACTGCGGATGGTCGCTAGTCTGTGGGCAATCACCAGACCTGTCCGTCCCTTGAGCACCCGCTGCAGTGCTTTCTGGATCTGCATCTCGGTGTAGCTGTCGATGTTCGCCGTAGCCTCGTCCAGCACAAGGATCTTGGCATCCGCTACAAGAGCGCGTGCAAAGCTCAACAACTGGCGCTGGCCCAGACTCAGATTGCCGCCGCGTTCTTCGAGGATGGTGTCATATCCGTTTGGCAGATCTGAAATGAAGTCGTGCGCGCCAACTGCCTTTGCCGCTGCGACCACTTCTTCATCCGACGCCCCATGCGATGAATACCGGATATTCTCGAAGACGGTTCCTGTGAACAGGTATGGTTCCTGCAGAACCATCGCGATGTGCCGGCCGAGGCTCTCCTGGGTCACGTCGCGAACATCCCTGCCGCCGGTCAGAACTGCGCCTTGCTGAACGTCGTAGAAGCGGTGGATCAGGGACATACAGCTGGACTTGCCGGACCCTGTCGGGCCAACCAGCGCAACTGTCTCGCCAGACGCGACGCGGAAACTGACATCGTTCAAAACCGGATTGTTCGGGTCATATCCGAAGGTCACGTTGCGGAACTCGACCGAGCCATCGTCACCCGATCCCAGAGGAACGGCCCCGGGCGCGTCTTCCACGCCAACTTCGACATCCAGCACTTCTGTCAGCCTGTGGCCCGAGGCCATCGCGCGTTGCATGACCGAGTACTGCATCGTCAGCGACCGGATTGGATCGAAAAACCTTTGTATGTAGAACAGGAAGGCGATCATGACGCCAAGCTCGGTTTCGCCGGACGCCACCATCAGACCGCCAGCAACCACGACAACCGCCATGGCAACACCTGTCAGTGTATCGACAATCGGAACCATGATCTGGGCCAGACGTGAGGCGCGAAGATGCGCCTCGTAGGTGCCATCGACCAGATCTGCGTAGAGCTCGGCATTGACCGTGGCGCGGCCCATTGCCTGCACCGCGCGCACGCCATGGATGGCCTCGGCCAGTGCGCCATTGGTGATCGAGTTGGCCTCATGCGCGGCCATGAATGCGGCCCGCGCGCGGGTCAACCACAGCACACGGACACCTAGCAAGACCGGCAGGACCAACAGCACCATCGCGGCCAGCTGCCAGTCGAGCCACAGCATCACGACGACGATGCCAACCAGAAGGAGTATGTCGCCCACGGAAACGATCGACGTCTCGAGAAACTCCTGCATCGAGTTCACGTCCCCCTGCAGGCGGGACATGAGGCGCCCCACTTCAGTCTTGTCCATGAATGACAGCGAGACGCGCTGCAGGTGTGCGAACATTCGACGGCGTATGTCGAAGAGCACGTCTTCGGCCATGCGACCGGTGAGACCTTCCTGAACGCGCGAGGCCACGTAATTGATGACAATGACGACGCCAAACACCGCAACGACCCCCATCAGAACAGCGTTGTCGACGCCGTCGAGGGCCATGCCGTGATCGATGGCATACCGGATCAGAAGCGGAATGGTCAGCTGCGAGAGCGTGAAGACGACGACCGCCAAGATGGAGAAGACGACCTTCCGCCGATACGGACGCACGAATTCCCAGATACGGCGTACGACACGCCCGTCGAAGGCGCGGCCGAACATCTCTTCCTCGATACGGTCCGAGCCAACGACCGCGCGCATGCGTGGCCGTCCGTCTTCGTGCGGATCGCGAGGTTCGCCCCCCTGCGTGGAGCTCATTGGGGCGCCTCCGCCTGATCCAGCGCTTCGCCGTCAGGCCGCATCTGCAACTCGTGCAGCGCCTTGTAGCGACCGCCGAGGGCAAGCAGTTCATCATGAGAGCCCTGCTCGACGACACGCCCTCCCTCCAGAAACAGAATCCGATCGGCGTGCAGCAGGCTGGCCAGCCGGTGCGCAACGATCAACGTCACGCGCCCGGCGGCGTATTTGCGCAAGGCCGTGCGCATCCGGCTTTCCGTCCCGGCGTCGATCGCGGCGGTCGAGTCGTCGAAGATCAGCACCGCGGGCTCCATCATGAGCGTGCGTGCGATGGACAGCCGCTGGCGCTGCCCGCCGGAGAGGGACACGCCCCGTTCGCCAACGACGGTGGCATACTGCTTTGGCAGGCCGAGGATATAGTCGTGCAGCTGGGCTGACTCGCTGACATTCCGGATCCGGCTGTCGTCGCTGAAAGGCTCGGCATAGGCGATGTTGTTCTCGAGACTGGTGGTGAAGAGAAAGCTGTCCTGCTGCACCACCGCCACGGCCTGCCGAACCGAGCTCAGCGTCGCGTCGCGGATGTCCTGTCCATCGATCGTGATCGCCCCTTCCGAGACATCGTAGAACCGGGGGATCAGGTGCATCAATGTCGTCTTGCCGGCCCCTGGCGGGCCGATTATCCCGATGGTCTCACCTCTCTTCGCCTCGAAACTGACGCCGGTGACGGCCTGCCTGTCCGTGGCGCTGTCATATGCGAAACCGACATTGTCCAGTTTCAGCGTCCCATCTGTGATGTTCAGATCCTCGGCGCCCGGACGATCGGCAACCTCGACTGGCATGTCGATCAGCGCGAACAGGCGGGCGCCGCAGGTCGATGCGCGGGCATAGCCGTTGACCATCATGCCGAGCTGGCGCACCGGCATCTGAAGAATGGTCATGAACGTCAGGAACGTCGCCAGCGTCCCAATGGTGATATCACCTGCGGCGACCCGCTGTCCGCCGGCCAGCAGGACAAGCGCCATTGCCGCAAAGAAGGCCAGCGTCATGGCCGAGGTGTTTCTGACCCGGATGTTGATCCGCTGATGGCTCAGATCCAGCGCTGCCTTGGAGGCGCGGTCGAACTTCGCCATCTCATGCCCGGAGGCAGCAAAAGCCCGCACGACGCGGATACCGGCGAGGTTCTCCTCCATCACCTGGCTCAGCGCGCTCAGCCGCTCCTGCAGGATCAGCCAGGTCTTTCGGAGCACCAGGCGCATCGACGTGCTGCGCCATGCCGCGAAGGGCACGAACGAGAGCGCCAGCGCCCCAAGCAACAGATCGGTGGAAAGCAGCATCCAGGCGCCGATCCCGATCAAGAGCGTCAGCAGGACGGTGCGCACCAAGGCCGTCGAGAAGTACATCCGCACGCCTTCCAAATCCAGCATGCCGACGGTGATGAGGTCCCCGGAATGCGTGCGGTCATGGAACGAGAACGGCAGGCGCTGGACTTTTGCGTAGACCGCATTGCGCAGGTCCCGTGCAAGCGCATGGCCGACAGATTCTGCCGCATAGTTCTGCACCAGCGTGAACAGCCCCCGCGCCACACTGACGGCCAGCAGAGTCAGTGCGATGGCGATCAGGGCGCCACGATCCTGCCCGGCGCCTGCCATGGCCTGGGTCTCGTCAACGGCGCGGCCCAGGATGACCGGAATTGCCAACTGCATCACCGCCGCCAGAACCGTTGCAGCCAGTGCCAGTCCTACCCGCACGGGATACCGAAACGTCATCCGCGTGATCCGGGCCACAGCGCCAAGGCCCGCGTCCCGGTCCACACCAGCCGTTCGGCGGAAACTCCGGTTGGTGCCGGTTTCAATCGGAGCTTGCGTCGTCATATCGTTGTTTTGGCGTCCTAGAGAACACAGCGAGGGCGTGCGCAAAGGCAGAACCGCCTCGCCCAGCATGAATGCCGAACAAAGCGCTTGAATGGGCAGGTTCATGCCACTGCGGATCAGAGATGAGAGAGCTTAGACCAACCTGTCTCCAAGGTCGATCCCGGTCTCGATATCTGCAATGGACATGCGAGGAGAAGCCACTCTGGGTCGCACCGTCCCGCAATCGCTCGCCTGGCCAAAAGAGAACTTTTCAGTAGCTTCGATCAGGGCTGGAAGCTCGGCGCGTGGAAGCGAAGCACAAAAACAAGTTGCGGCATAGAGGCTGATAGTCGTTAGGCGGAGCAGACTTGCTGCCGTCCGAAAGACGAGCAAGTTCGCGCCAGTCTTCTGCGAGCCTACGGCTGAGACTATAGGGACTTACCTGCTCGTTCCGACGCAACGTTACTGGGACACAATCGCCTGAGAACATCTATTTCTCCGAGCTTGTGATGGATGTCCTCAGCCATCACAAGTCGAGTTGACATACGCTGGGCGCTCCCACAGCGTCGCAGTGGCAGATAAGCTGAATACGCGGGACGGACGAGCATACGTCCGCTCGTGATGACATGATCTGGGAGGATCGTATGACCAACAAGAATGTTGTCCACGCTGCACCTGACCGCCGTACGTTCATGAAGGGTACCGCAGCCGCCGCGGCTGTGACCCTCGGCGCCCCCGCCATCGTCCAGGCGGCGGACACCCCGATCAAGGTTGGCGTCCCGTCGATCTTCTCGGGCCGCGTCGCTATCCTCGGCGAAAGCGCGTTTGAGGCAGTGAACCTTGCCATTTCGGAGATCAACGCCGCAGGCGGTATCAATGGCCGAATGCTGGAAGCGGTCAGCCGGGACTCCAAGGGAAAGCCGGACGAAGCGAGCCGCATGGTTCGTGACCTCGTGAACAACGAGGGCTGCGACATCATCCTGAATGCCGAGGCTTCCGGCGCATCCTTTGCCGTGAACGAGGTTGCCCGCGACATCAAGAAGTTCACCATGCACTGCGTCTCGGAGACCTCTTCGCTGACGGCCGATCCGAAGAACCGGGTACCGTGGGTCTTTCGCGCAGCGCGCCAGGGCATCCACGACGCGGTCGGCGGTGGCCTTTACGCGGCGCAGCTAGCCAACGACCAGGGTCTGACGCGTTGGGCAACCTGTTCGCCAGATTATGCCTATGGCCGAGCGAACACCGAAGAGTTCATGGAGTATGCCAGGATCTTCGCGCCGGAGATCGAAACCATCGCCGAGACCTGGCCGAAGCTCTTCCAGCCGGACTACACGGAGAATGTCACTGCGCTGCTGAACTCGGGCCCACAGGCGGTGTACTCTTGCCTGTGGGGTGGAGACCTCGTCGCGTTCTTCGATCAGGCATCGCTCTACGGGCTGTTCGACCAGTTCCAGGCAGTCTGCGTAAACCTGGGCGATTACCCGGTCATTCAGGCGGTGAAGAACCTGCCTACAGGTGTGCACGCGGGATCCCGCTACAACAAGAACGTGCCCGACACCGATGCCAACGAAGCCTTCCATGCCAAGCTGACGAAAGACTCGAAACTGCCGCCGACCAACTGGTCCTGGCAGTGCTATTCGGGCATGCAGTTCATCAAGGCGGCGCTGGAAGAAACGGGCGGCGACACTGACGCGGAGAAGATGGCCGCCGCAACTGCGGGCCGAACCATCGACAGCCCCGTGGGCGCCGACGGCACCCTCACGATTCGCGAAGAAGACCACACGCTGACGGGTTACATGGTCGGTTACTCCAAGACGGTGGACAAGGATCCATGGATCACCGACTTCCAGGCCACTGCCTGGGATCAGATCTTCACGCATGAGTCCGACTGGAAGAAGCGCAAAGGTTTCTCCTGAGCCCTTGACCGGCGCGCCCCGCCTCGACGGGGCCGCCACCCCTGATCCCGGACTGTTGACATGATCGAAATCGACGCACTCACCCAGTGCTTCTCGACCCCTGCCTGCCTCGTGAACCAGCTCACCTCCGGTCTGATTATCGGGATGTTGCTGTTTCTCGTCGCCTCGGGGTTGACGCTGATCTTCGGCGTGCTCGGGGTGATCAACTTTGCCCACGGTGTCTTCTACATGCTGGGCGCCTACTTCGCCTACACGGTCTATGTCGCCACGGGAAACTACTTCGTGGCGGCCATAGCCGGGGCGATCGGGGCGGCAGTCTTCGGGATATTGTTCGAGAAGTTCATCATATCACGCGTCTACGGCGAGGACGTGTTGATGCAGCTCTTGGTCTGCTACGCGATCATCCTGATCGCGGATGATGCGGTCAAACTGGTCTGGGGCGCAGAATACCTGGCCATGGGCGTGCCGGACGAGTTTCGAATGCCGCCGTTGAAGGTAATGGGGGGCTTCGTTCCGCCCTTCTATCTGTTCATGGTTTGCGCTGCGGTGGTGATCGCCATCATCTGCGTGCTCGTCGTCAACTACACGCGGTTTGGCAAGATCGTGCGTGCGGCGGCGGTCAATCGCACCATGGTCTCGGCGCTGGGCGTGAACGTGCCACTCTACTTCGCGCTCCTGTTCGGCCTGGGCTGCGCATTGGCAGGCATTGCAGGGGCGCTGGCCGCACCAGTCCGGTCGCTCACGCCTGGCATGGGCTTCGGCATTGTGATCGAGAGCTTCATCGTGACGGTGATCGGCGGCATGGGCTCGATCCCGGGGGCGTTCCTCGCGGCGCTCATCCTGGGCCTCACACGTTCGTTCGGGTCGGTCGGCTTCCCCCTGTTCGTTGATGGTTTGATGTTCCTGATGATGGCCATGGTTCTGGTCTTCCGCCCGCAAGGGCTGCTGGGCAGAAAGCTGACACGATGAGCGCCCGCGTCCGTGATACCGGCATCGCTGCCGCTGCACTGGCGGCGTTGCTGGCGGTGGGGCTGCTGGTCGAGCATCCGTGGCCAAGGGACTTCCTGACCTCGATCTTCGCCTATGGTTTGCTGGCCATGTCGTTGAACTTGCTGATCGGGTTCACCGGGTTGGTCAGCTTCGGCCACGCCGCCTATTTCGCCTTCGGCGGCTACACCTTCGGCCTGCTTCTGCAATCGCCTGCGTTCACCGATGCGCTGGGGGGCGCTTCCGTCCCGGTCGCCATGGCCGCCGGGTTAGGTGGCACGGCAGTATACGCCGCCATCATTGGCGCGATCTGCGTGCGCCTGAACGAGATCTACTTCGCCTTCCTGACGCTCGCGTTCCAGATGTTCCTCTACTCCGCGATCCTGTCCTGGGTGGACCTGACGGGCGGCGACCAAGGGCTCATGGGTGGCATCCCGCGCCCCCCTTTCCTGGGCATCGACTTGTCGAACAGCCACGACCGCTTCGCCTTCTGCGCCGTGTTTTTCGTGGCTTGTATCCTGCTGATCCGGATCGTGACGCAATCTTCGTTCGGCTACACTCTCCGGATGATCCGGGACAACCAGCAACGCGCGGCCTTCCTTGGGGTCAACGTCTTCCGCGTCAAACTGATCTGCTTCGTACTGGCCGGAACCATCGCCGGTGGAGGCGGCATCATCTTGGCGTTGTTCACGTCAGGCGCTTACCCCGAATGGGCGTTCTGGGCACAGTCAGGTGAAGCGATCTTCGCCATCATGCTGGGCGGCATGAGCGCCTTCCTGGGTCCGGTTCTGGGGGCCGTCCTGCTTCGCGTGATCAACGATGTGGTGCAAAGCTACACCAACCATGTCGATATCTTCATCGGCGCCGTGATCCTGTTCGTCGTGCTTGTGCTGCGCCGGGGCATTCTGGATTTCTACATGGACAAGCGCACGGAGGCCCGTGACCGACGCGCCGACGCCAAACGAGAGGCCGCGAAATGAGCCCCCTCGAAAACCGCGTCGCTGTCATCACCGGCGGGGCCAGCGGCATCGGCGCCGCAACTGCACGTGTCTTGGCCAGCCAGGGCGCCACCGTCGTGATTGCCGACATCAATGCGGACGCGGCCAGGACCGTCGCGGCGGATGTAGGCGGGCACGCCTTCACGCTGGATGTACGCGATGCCGACGCGATAGAGGCGTTTGCAGACTGGGTCGAGAGCGACATCGGACCGACCCGTATCGTCGTCACGTCGGCGGGGCTGGTCCAGGCGCCACTCCCGCCGGAGGACTTTCCGCTCGACCTGTTCGACAACATCAACGCCGTGAACCAGCGCGGCACCTGGCTGACCCTACGGGCTTTTGCCCGTCATATGCTGCCGCGCCATGCCGGGGAAATGGTCACGATCAGCTCCATCGTCGCGGAACGATCGGTCCCCCTGCATGCCTATGCCCCGGGCAAAGCGGCCGTGCTCAACATGACTCAGTGCCTCGCTGCTGAATGGGGCATGGCGGGCCTGCGGGTAAACACGGTGCAGCCGGGCTATACCCGCACCCCGGCCCTGCAAGCTCAGATCGACGCAGGAAACCGGGACCCAGGATTGCTGGAGGCGAACTCGACCCTCGGCCGCATGGTAGAACCCGAAGAGATTGGCGCCGCCATCGCCTTTCTGGTGTCAGATCAGGCAGCCGCGATCACGGGCGTCGCACTCCCCGTCGACGCGGGCTACTTCTGTGCGGGATCCTGGCACCCCTATGGCGGTGTGAGGCCGAGGAACTGATGCTGAAGCTCGAACATGTCACCAAGGCCTTTGGCGGTGTCGTGGCGACCAACGACGTCTCGCTGGAGTTTCCGCCCCGGTCCCTCTCCGCAATCATCGGCCCGAACGGGGCTGGAAAAACCACCCTCTTCAACCTCATCACGGGGCACCTGTTGCCCGACAACGGCCGCATCCTGCTTGAAGGCGAAGACATCGCGGGCCTGCGCCCTGCCGCCATCGTCAACAAGGGCGTCGGGCGCGCCTTCCAGGTGGCCTCGATCTTTCCCTCGCTGACCGTGGAAGAAGCTCTGATCGGCGCCGTCACCGCCCATATGGGTCAATCCGGGCGGCTCTTTCAGGCCTTCCCGCCCCCTGCCGCGAAACAGCGGGCCGAGGAGATGATCGAGCTTCTGCAAATGGCCCCTGTCGCGCGACGCAAATGCTCCAACATATCTCATGGCGACCAGAAGCTGCTGGACGTAGGTCTGGCGTTGGCGTTGGAACCGAAGGTCCTCCTGCTGGACGAACCGACCGCGGGCATGGGTCCCGAAGAACGCTGGGACATGATCAACACCGTCCGGCGGCTTTGGGAAACGCAACATATGACGTTGATCTTCATCGAACACGACATCGAGATCGTGTTCGAGGTTTCTCAGACCATCAACGTCCTGAAGTACGGGGCGGTCCTCGCCTCCGGGGCTCCGGAAGAGATTCGCGGCAATCCGGACGTGATCGAGGCCTATCTGGGCACGGAAATCGAGGAAGACACATGAGCGGTCCGATCCTCTCCGTCGAAAAGATCGACGTCTTCTATGGCGCCTCGCAGATCCTGTTTGGTGTCGATCTCGAGGTTCACAAGGGCCGAACGCTGGCGTTGCTTGGCCGAAACGGGGCCGGCAAGTCTACCACGCTGAAGGCTATTGCGGGGATCGCGCCACCTGCACGCGGGGCCGTACGTTTCGAGGGGGACGATCTTTCTGGTGCTGCCCCGCACCGGATTGCGCGCAACGGAATCGGTTATGTCCCTGAGGACCGTCAGGTCTTCCCGGAACACACGATCGACGACAACCTGATGATTGGCGCGAAGTCGGGGCCAGACGGCGCAGAGAACTGGATGCGCGAAACAGTCTACGAGGTTTTCCCGATCCTCGCCGGTATGAAAGACCGCTTGGCGGGCCTCCTGTCGGGCGGCGAGCAGCAAATGTTGACCATAGCCCGAACGTTGATGGGCAACCCGACGGTGCTCTTGCTGGACGAGCCGTCCGAGGGCCTTGCCCCCATCATCGTGCAGGAGATCGGCCGCCTGATCCGACGCCTGCGTGAGATGGGCGTTACAATCGTCCTGGCCGAACAGAACATGCACTTCTGCCTGGGCATTTCCGAGGACGCGGCAGTGATAGACAATGGCCATATTGTCTGGCGCTCAACGATTCAGGCACTGCGCGAGAACGAGGAAGTGACGCGCCGCTACCTTGCGATCTGACTCTGCACGAGGTTTGGAAGTCGCTGAACGGGAGATGTGCCCGACCGGCGCCGACGAACCCCGGGCGTCGTGGACCCGCACAGGGCCCGGCTGGCTCACCGAGCCGATGAATGGCCTCAGATCAGGCCCGCAAGGCCATGGCCAGATCGTAAGCGGCCTGCCGGACCGCTGACTCGACATCGCCCATATTTCGCTGGCCGACGACCCAGACGGCGGAGAGGGAGGCGATCAGTGCGCCCGAACCATCCAGCACCGGCGCCGCGACCCCACCAATCCCCGACAGCGGCCCTTGCGAAAGACCGTAGGACACGCCGTCCTTGCGCACG
Source organism: Pseudomonadota bacterium (assembly GCA_039033215.1). Taxonomy (GTDB): domain Bacteria; phylum Pseudomonadota; class Alphaproteobacteria; order Rhodobacterales; family Rhodobacteraceae; genus Thermohalobaculum. Next base: position 10,374 of record JBCCDA010000041.1, read on the forward strand.
CGTTCGATGCGGTCCGGGACCGGCAGGACGGTGCCCTCCGCCACCAGCCGCGCTGCCAGCCCATCGGGCCCGAAGGCCAGCCAGATCGCGCCCGACGCGCTCACATCCCAGGGCATTGCCGCCCCGGGCCGCAGGTCGGTGCGCAGCACACCGCCTGCCTCGACCCGCTGGGCGATGATGATGCGCGTCCCCTCCAGCACCACCAGCGAGCTGGCGCACCCGGTCTGGTCCGTCAGACGCTGCAGCGAGGGGAGCACCCGGTCCCCCAGCCCCGACTGGTCAAGTGCTGCCCGTGCGATCCGGCAGGAGCGGAGGGACAGGCGGTAGTGTCCTTCCTCGGTGCGCTCGACCCAGCCTGCCGTCACCAGCGTCAGCAGCCGCTGGTGAGTCGTCGCCCGGCTCTCCCCCGCCGCACGCGCAAGGTCCGCCAGACGGCCCGGCCACGGCAGCGCTGCGACAAGCTCCAGCATTTCCAGGCACTTCAGACCGGTGGACAGCGGGCGGGCGGACATGATCATGCTCCAATTGGTTTCTAAAAGAATACATTGACTTCAAATAAGATACAATCAATGATTTGCCCAACAACGGGAGGGAACCGATGGCGCAAGGCCGCACAGCCCTGATTGCCGGCGCGACGGGCGTGACCGGGCGCAACCAGCTCCGCCATCTGCTGGACGCGGGCGGCTGGGACGTGATCGCGGTCTCCCGCCGCAAGCCGGATCTCGAGGGCGACTACACCCATCTGGCCGTCGACCTGCTCGACCCCGCTGACTGTGCCGCCAAGCTGGGCAGGGGCCTCGGCGTCACTCACATCTTCTATTCGGCCTATGTCGAACGCGAGGACTGGGCGGCGACCGTGGCCCCCAACCTCGCCATGCTGGTGAACCTGCTGGACGCCGTGGAGCCGCACAATCCGCTTGCGCACGTCAACCTGATGCAGGGGTCCAAGTGGTACGGCAACCACCTCGGCCCCTTCAAGACGCCGGCTGAGGAGCATGATCCGCGCCACATGCCGCCCAACTTCTACTATGACCAGCAGGATCACGTGGTCGCACGCGCCGAGGGCAAGGCGTGGACATGGTCCGCCGCCCGGCCCCACGGGATCTGTGGCCTCGCGATCGGCAACCCGATGAACCTCAGCATGGTGGTCGCGGTCTATGCGTCGGTCTCCAAGGCGCTGGGCCTGCCGCTGCGCCATCCGGGGTCCCGGGCCAACGCCCATGCGCTCTACAACGTGACGGACTCGCGCCACCTGGCCAAGGCGGTCACCTGGATGTCGACCGACCCCGCCTGCGCCAACGAGCCCTTCAACATCACCAACGGAGACATCTTCCGGTGGGAGGACATGTGGCCCGCGATCGCCGACTACTTCGGCATGGACCTCGCCCCCCCGCAAAAGATCACCCTGGCGCACATGATGGCGGACAAGGGGCCGCTCTGGGCCGAGATCACCCGGCAACATGGCCTGAAAGACATCCCCTGGCAGAGCCTCGTCGGCTGGGCCTATGGCGATTTCGTCTTCACGCCCGAGTTCGACGTGTGTTCCTCTACCACCAAGGCGCGCCTCGCCGGGTTCCACGACATGGTGGACAGCCGCGCGATGTTCCTCAGACTGTTCGACGAATTCCGCGACGCCAAGATCATCCCCTGAAGGGAGGCCAAGATGCTGGACCAGACCCGATCCGACCTCGCCGCCATTGCGACCCGGTGGCTGGAGGCGTTCGAGACCGCCGATGACCTCACGCCCCTCTTCGTCGCCGATTGCTGGTGGCGCGACCTGCTGGCGGGGACCTGGGAGATCCAGACCACCGGCGGGCGCGCGGAGGTCACGGCGGCGCTGGCCACCCTGCCTACACGCCATCGGTTCACAGGGCTCAGAATCGCCGAAGGCCGCTGGCCTCCGTCCCTGGTCACGCGCGCCGGACGCGAGTGCCTAGAGGTCCTCATCGCCTTCGAGACCGAGATCGGCAGGGGCACCGCCGTCCTGCGCCTTGTGGACGACGCGGGCACCTGGCGCACCTGGACGATCATGACCGCGCTCGATGAGATCAAGGGCTTTGAGGAGCGCACCGGCCAGGACCGCCCAAAGGGCCAAGCCTACTCCCGCGACTTCCGCGGGCCCAACTGGAAGGACCTGCGCGACCGGGCCCGCACCTATGACGACCACGACCCCGCCGTGATCGTGGTGGGCGGCGGGCAAGCTGGCCTCGCCATCGCGGCAAGGCTCACCCAGCTTGGCGTCGACACGCTGATCGTCGACCGCGAACAGCGCATCGGCGACAACTGGCGCCTGCGCTACCACGCGCTCACGCTGCACAACCAGGTGCAGGTCAACCACATGCCCTACATGCCCTTCCCGCCGAACTGGCCCACCTACATCCCCAAGGACAAGCTGGCGAACTGGTTCGAGCATTACGTCGAGGCGATGGAGCTCAACTTCTGGACCGACACCTCCTTTAACGGCGGCACCTATGACGAGGCCGCGGGCCACTGGACCGTGCAGCTCACCCGGAACGGCGCGCCGCGCGAGATGCGCCCCCGCCACGTGGTCATGGCCACCGGCGTGAGCGGCATCCCGCATGTCCCCGAGATACCGGGGATCGAGGCCTACGGCGGCCCCGTCCTCCACTCCTCACAGTACACCGACGGGGACGACTGGACGGGCAAGTCCGCCATCGTCTTCGGCACCGGCAATTCGGCCCACGACATCAGCCAGGATCTGGTGTCCGCCGGGGCGAAGGTCACCATGGTCCAGCGCTCGCCCACGCTGGTGGTGAACGTCGAGCCGTCGGCGCAGCTGCCGTACGCGCTTTATGACAGCGGCCCCTCCACCGACGAGTGCGACCTGATCGCCCAGGCAACCCCCGTGCCGCTGGTGCGCGAGATGCACAGGGATTTCACCCGCAGGTCCGAGGCGCTGGACAAGGAGCTTCTGGACGGGCTGACGGCGAAGGGCTTCCGCCTCGACGACGGGATCGACGGGACCGGTTGGCAGTTCCTCTATCTGACCCGCGGCGGCGGCTACTACTTCAATGTGGGCGCATCCAACATGATCGCCGACGGCCGGATCGATGTCATTCAGGCGGACGACATCGCGGGGTTCAACGCAGCCGGCGCGATGCTGACCAACGGTGAGGACCGCCCCGCCGACCTCATGGTCCTCTCCACCGGCTACAAGGGTCAGGAGTATCTGGTGGGCCAACTCTTCGGGCCGGAGGTCGCAGGCAGGGTGGGCCCCATCTGGGGGTTCGACAAGGCCAACGGCGAGACCGAGCTTCGCAACATGTACTGCCGCACCGGTCAGCCGGGGTTGTGGTTCATCGCGGGGTCGCTGGCGCAGTGCCGCATCTTCTCGAAGTACCTCGGCCTCCAGATCAAGGCCGCGGAGGAAGGACTGCTGGGATGAGCAGACCTTGGCTGTTTTGCCCGCAAGGGTTGGCCCGCGCCACGGTCCGTCCTCACTCCCAACCATGCGCATGATCAGTGGCCCCTGGCGCTTCCTTGTTCGCTTGATCACCCGCCACGAGATCTGGGCGCTGAAGGTGGGCTTGGGGGTAAGGTCCTTAGGGATCTACTCGATGATGTCTCTGTCTGTCTGGATCGCGATGCCCATCCTCGGAATGAGTGTCATCGGCGCCGCGATCGCACGCGCGGTCGGGACAGACTCCGCTCTCTACACCCTGATCCCGGTACTGATTGCGGCTGTGCTCATCACGCCATGGTTCCTGCGTTGGGCGCTCATCCTCTTCGGGCTCGTACTGTTTCGAGACCGAAAGATGGCTCGCAACAGGGTTGCGCGCTTAGAGGCACGTCTGTTGCGTTACGAGCAGAGCGTAGCGGCCCCCGACAAGTCCATCCAGAGCCCCCAGTTCCAAACGAAATCAGCGCGCCCATGTCGACTTTCTGTACATACAGCTGCAATACGCGAGCAATACAGTTGCAATACGCGTGCAATACGCCTGCAATACGGGTTGTTTGACAGGGCAAGGGCGTGCCCTCGCGCGCTCACAACGCCTTAACCACTTCACACCCGCCCGCCGTGTGATACGATTCGTCCTCACAATCATAGGCTGGGGGGAAATGCCGTGAACAAGTGGCTCGCGTCCGAATTTCAATCTCTGATCAAACCCTGGAAGCCCGAGCAGTATGATCGCGAAGGTGTCGGCGTCAGCTTCTCTGGCGGGGGCTACCGGGCCACGCTGTTCCACGCGGGCGCTGTCCTGCGCATGAACGAGCTGGGCGTGCTGGGGCGGATCGACCGGATCTCCTCGGTCTCCGGCGGATCCATCACGTCTGCGCTGCTGGCAGTTGCCTGGCCGAACCTTGGCATATCGGGGCCGCAGGACATCGCCACGTCCGAAGCGATGAAGACCCATTTCATCAAGCCCATCCTCAACGCAACATCAAAAACACTGGACGTACCCGTTGGAATCGCGGGGTTTTTGCCGTTCGTCTCAGCCGGGAACCTGCTGGCCAACCGCTACGACAAGCACATCTTCCACGACAAGATGATCAAGGACATCCCCGAGCATCCGAAGTTCATCTTCAATGCCACGAACTTACAGACAATGGGTTCCTTCCGGTTCATGCGCGACAGGCTCTACGATTGGCGGGCTGTGGAATCGACCACCAAGACCATTCGCCTCAGCGAGGCGGTGGCCGCAAGCTCGGGCTTCCCGCCAGTTCTGGCACCCCTGCGTCTCGATCTGAGCGGGGAGACAGTCACCTTCCCGCCCAATGCGCGTTATGATGATCCGGCCTTGCATCGCCGCCCGGTGCTGCTGGATGGGGGCGTCTACGGCAACCTCGGCATGGAGCCGATCTGGAAGAATTGTGGTGTTCTTATCGGATCTTACGCGGGCAAGAACGCCGATGCGGATCCCAGCAACTTCACCACCGGGCACCTGTTGAAGATGATCGATATCTTCCTCGCCTCATCGATCGACTGGCGCGAGCGGATGCTGGTCGCGATGTTCCGCAACATCATGGAGGACGGGCTGCCGGAGCGGGCGGGAACGTACTGGACGGCAGGCACCGATATCGCGAAGTATCCGATCATGCAGGAACCCGACAAGATCGGCTGGAAACCGTCTTCTGACGAGCTCAAAGCCGCGCGCGAAACTCCCACCCGATTGCAAGCATTGGACTTCAAGGAACAGGAGGTCGTGATCAAGGCGGGCTACACCTACGCCGACGCCGGGATCCGCAGCTACCTGATGCCCGATGCCGAGCCGCCCTCCGGGCCGCCGGACATCGGCTGAGCCCATGGCCGACCAGCACGCCGACAGTTTCATGCCGCCCCGGCGGCTTCGGGTTCTCGCCTTCGATCCGGGCACGGGGAACAAGTTCCTGAACCGCTCGATCCGGGAGGTCACGATCACGCTGCCGTGGGAGTTCGACCCCTCGGACCCCAACGCGCCCTTCTGGGGGCCGCGGGGCGAATACCTCGAGGTGATCGACTATGACCCCGCCTCGGGCGCGTTCTACGAACCCATCAACCTCAACGACAAACAGGTGCTGTTGTCCGACGGCGTGAGCCCGTCCGAGGAGGATCCGCGCTTCCATCAGCAGATGGTCTACGCGGTCGCCATGGAGACGATCGCCATCTTCGAACAGGCGCTTGGCCGGCGCGTGCTCTGGGCACCGCGGTGGGAGAAGCTGCCGTCCGGCTGGCAGGATACCTACGTGCAACGCCTGCGGATCTATCCTCACGCGCTCCGCGAAGCGAACGCGTACTACGACCCGCGCAAGAAAGCCCTTTTGTTCGGGTACTTTACGGCAGGTGCCGAAAGCAGATCCGCACCTCCCGGCACCACAGTTTTCACCTGCCTCAGCCATGACATCATCGTGCACGAGACCGTCCATGCCATCCTTGATGGGATGCATCCACGCTTCGCCGAAGCCTCGCATCCCGACATGTTGGCGCTGCACGAGGCGTTCTCGGACATCGTCGCGATCTTCCAGCAATTCTCGCACGCGGAGATCCTGGAGGACCAGATCGCGCGGACCCGGGGGGACCTGGACCGCCAGTCGCTGCTGGGCGAGCTGGCGCAGGAATTTGGCGAGGCGATCGGCCGTGGCGGCGCACTCCGCTCGGCCCTCGGCAGCTTCATCGACGGCGTCTGGACGCCAAGGGAGCCAGACCACCGTGCGATGGAAAATGCTAAGGGCCCCCACGCAAGAGGTGCGATCCTGGTGGCTGCCGTCTTCCGGGCGTTCCTCACGATCTACAGGTCGCGGACCAAGGATCTGTTTCGCATTGCGTCCGGCGGCTCGGGAATTCTGCGCGACGGGGCCATCGATCCCGATCTGGTCAAGCGCCTGTCCAACGAAGCCGCTCAGGCGTCCTCGCATGTGCTGCAGATCTGCATCCGGGCAATGGATTACGTCCCTCCGGTCTCGGTCAGCTTCGGCGATTTCCTGCGGGCGATCATCACGGCTGACCATGACCTTTTCCCCGAAGATCCAAAGGGATACCGGCGTGCCTTCATAGAGGCGTTCACCTCCTGGGGTATCCGGCCCGAGGGGATGCCGGTGGTGACGGAGGCCGCCCTCCTCTGGCCCTCGCTCACGGATGCTGCAAAGGACGCGGGCTTCAAGGAAGGCACGCTGCTGCCCTTCCAGAAGCAACTGCGCGAGACCGCCTACTGGACCTCGCGCCCTCGCGAAGCGGTCGAGATGATCGCGGCCACCGGAAAGTTCCCCGATCACTTTATCGAAACCCTGCAGGAGACGCTGCTGTCGCTGGGCCGAAACTATGTCGAGAAGGTCGAGAAACGCTACCTGACCGCCGACCGACAGGGCATGGAGCCCCATGCCAACGGGCAGATGAGCGGCAACATCGCGATCAGCCTCTCGGAACTGGATCTGAACGTGGACCGGGAGTTTCTGCAGCAATCCAGCCGGGCTTACGGTCTGCTATTCTGGACGCTGCTGACGTTCTGGCCACGTGAGATCCTGGAGCTGGTCGGGATCTCCTGCGGCGACTATCCGCAAAAAACCGTCCGGCATTCCGACATCACGGGAAGACCCAGAATCCATGTCTACTCCGTGCGCATGGCGCGTCGGGCCGGGCAGCGTGGGCAGACCGAGAATGAGTACGTGGTCGAGCTGATCCAGTCGCGCGACGGCTACCGCGATCCTGACAAGCAAGCCGGGGTCGACAAGCACGGGATCCCGGATCTGGTACTGCACGAGGCGGGCGAAGGCTACGTGGACGCGGCCGGCGAGGTGAAGGTGCCCTTCGACCCCGAGAAGCACCAGATCGAGGACAGGAACGGGCGCTTGCATCCGCGGCCCAAGATCCCCGATCCCGAATACAGGCACGACTTCCGCTACCGTGCCGGATGCACCTTGCTGATCGACGCGCGGACCTTTCGGATCCGGCGGATCATCCGCACGCCGTTCCGGGCCGAGGATGACCGGGGGCTGGCGGAGATGCGCACGTACCTGCGCGCCGCATCCCGTCAGGCGATGAACGCCTTCGACGGGCCGGACGGCACGGGCGATACCAGCCGCGCCTTCGCCATGCTGCACCGGCACGTCGGCGGAGGGCATTGAGATGGCCCGCATGCGTCCCCCCCGCGACGGCGTCAAGGTCCGGATGTACCGCCTCGGCCACGGGGATTGCTTCCTGCTGGCCTTCCCGGGGCGTGACGGGCGCCGCCGCCCGCCTGTCTACGTGCTGATCGATTGCGGGTACAAGCCAGGCAGTCAGATCCACGGGCAGCGGATCGACGACATCGTGGACGATATCGTCGACGCGACGGGCGGACGAATCGACGTCTGCATCGTCACGCACGAGCATCAGGACCATGTGAACGGCTTCGGCACCACGCGCAGCCGCAAGCACATCTTCGACCGCCTGAAGATCGGCGAGCTCTGGCTTGCCTGGACCGAGGACGGCAACGACAGTCTCGCGAACCGGCTCCGCAAGGACTACCACGACCAGCTGATCGGCCTTGCCTTCGCCGAGGAACGGCTGGGGATCGCAGGCTCTGACCCCGAGCAACTGGAACTGATATCCGAGCTGTTGGAGCTGGAGCTGGGGGGCGAGGAGGAAAGCCACGGCCCCGGCTATGCCGCAATGATGGTGCGGTCCCGGTTCGTGGCCTCCATGGCGAAGAACCGGACCATGGGCATGGCGGGTCACACCGCCTTCGCGGTCGACGGGATCACCAACAAGAACGCGATCGCGTACCTGAGGGATCGGGCGGAGAACGGTGTCCGCTTCCTCTCGCCCGGTGGCGAGGTCGTGGACCTGCCGGGGGGTGCTGCCGCCCGCGCCTTCCCCCTGGGGCCGCCGCGCAACGAGACACTTCTGACCGATCTGGACCCCCGAACGCACGAGGCGTTCCACATGCGCCCGCCCTTCGCGATGGACGGGGCCTCGCAGACGTTCTTTGCCGCGGCGGCGGCGCGGTCGGGGGCGGGCGAGATGACGGGGTCGCCCTTCTCTATCCGCTACCGCTATCCCGAGGAGCAGGTTTTTGGCACACGGCGGCCCGAGTACGAGGACGAGCGGCTGCGCCAGGCCTCGGGTGAGGAAGGACCGCTCGAGTACATGCGCGGGGTCTACGGGCCCGAAGACGCCAGCCTGGACCCCTCCGACGGTGTGCCCTGGCGGCGTATCGACGGGGACTGGCTGGATGCCACGGAAGCCCTTGCGCTGCGGCTGAACGACGAGGTCAACAACACCTCGCTGGTGCTGGCCTTCGAGTTGCCGAAGTCGGGCAAGGTGCTGCTGTTCACCGGCGATGCGCAGCGCGGCAGCTGGATCTCCTGGTCGGACCTGAGCTGGCAGGCGGGCGATGACGAGGTCACAGCAAAGGATCTGCTGGGCCGGTGCACGTTCTACAAGGTGGGTCACCACGGCTCGCATAACGCGACGCTGAACGGAACCGAACAGGACGATTACGCCAACATCGACTGGCTGGGTCGGGGCTGTTTCGCCGATGACTTCGTGGCGATGATCCCGGCCAACACGGTCTGGGCTCGGGGCAAGAAGCGGCCCTGGGATCACCCGCTGCAAGCAATCGAGGACGATCTGAAGGTGAAGGCGCGGGGCCGCGTGTTCCGTTCGGACATCGACCACGTCGATGTTGACGCTGTACCCGACGACACACCACCGCTGGATGACAACGCGCGGGAAGCCTTCGACAAGGCGAGGGTCGAGACGAAGCTCTACCTCGAGTACACGGTGGACGATTGAACGGCCGGATCAGTCCGGCGGCCGGTCCTCGTCATGGAAGAGGGTTCGGTACTGATCGCCTTCCAGGTCGTCGAACTGGCCGCGCCTCAGACACCAGACAAAGGCCGCGAGACCGAGCAATCCAAGGAACAGCGAAATCGGGATGAGAGCACCCAGGACCGTCATGATTTCCTCAGCCTCAGCGCATTGAGCACCACCAGAATGGATGAGCCCGACATCGCAAGCGCTGCGATCAGGGGCGTCACGAACCCGGCGAGCGCCAGGGGGATGGCGCAGGCATTGTAGACAGCGGCGATCCCGAAGCTTTCCAGCGATCGGCGCCGGGCCGCCCGTGCGACTTCCAGCGCGTCAGCGACAGGTGCGAGGCTCTCCCCGGTGAACACAAGGCCAGCAGCGGTCTTGGAGACGTCGGCAGCCGTGGAAGGCGACATGGAGGCATGGGCCGCCGCCAGCGCGGGGCTGTCGTTGAGCCCGTCTCCGACCATCAGGACCCGCCGCCCCCGCGCCGCCCAGTTGTCCAGGAGCGCCAGCTTCTCACCGGGCAGAAGGGTCGCGTACGTCTCGTCGATCCCGGCTGTGTTGGCGACCTCGGCGACGGCGGGGGCGTTGTCGCCGGACAGGATCGCCACGTCGCAGCCCATCTGCCTGAGACGCGCGATGGTCTCGGGCACGTCGGGCCGCACGCTTTCCGCGAACCGGAACCCGGCCACATGGCCAGCGGCGGTTGAGACCGCGACATCGCAGGGCTCGGTGGCACCAACCCAGGACGGCCGACCCAACCTGACGGTGGCCCCGTCGATACGGCCCTCGACACCGTGGCCCGGGATTTCACGGATGTCTGTGATGGGAACGTCGACACCTTCCCCCGCCGCGTCTGCAATTGCCTTCGACGCCGGGTGGCGGGAGTGTCGCGCAAGCGACGCTGCAAGCGCCCATTCGACACTGTCTCGGTCCGGTGCATCGGACAGCCGCGGCTTGCCATCCGTCAGCGTGCCCGTCTTGTCGAAGGCCACCAGGTCAACCTGCGCCAGTCGCTCCAGCTCGGTCCCGTCCTTGATGAAGATCCCCGCCTTGAAGAGACGGCTCGTCGTCACCGTGTGCACGGTGGGGATTGCCAGGCCCAGCGCGCAAGGGCACGTGATGATCAGCATAGCGGTCGCGATCCCCAGCGCGACCAGCACATCGCCGGACGCCCAGAACCAGCCGATGAACGCCAGGGCGCCAAGCGCATGAACACCCGGTGCGTAGACACGTGCGGCCTGATCGGCCAGCCGGTCATAGCGCCCCCGGCCCCGTTGCGCGGCATCGACCATGCGCGCGATTTCCGCCAGCAGGGTGTCATCGCCGGTTGCCCGGATGCGCACATCAATGGGACCGGTGAGGTTGAGCATGCCCGCATGGATCTCGGCGCCCACATCCGCGCCTTCTGGCCGGCTCTCTCCCGTCACAAGCGAGCGGTCGAGGTCGGTTGACCCTCTCAGGATCACGCCATCCGCCGGAATGCGCTCCCCCGGAGCCACGGCAATGGTCATGCCGGGGGCCAGATCCTCGACCGGACACAGACGGCGCTGACCATCATCCCCGACGCGCAAGGCCTGCCGACCGGTCATGGCGGTGAGCTCAGCCGCCGCGGATCTTGCCGACGCGCGTGTCCGGTGATCGAGATACCGCCCGATCAGAAGAAAGAAGATCAACATGATGCCCGCGTCGAAGTACGCATGCTCGCCCGAGCGCGTCGTCTCGATCACGGAGCTGACCCCCGCAAGGATGATCGCCAGCGAGATCGGCACATCCATGTTCAGCCGCCCGCCCTTCAGCGCAGCGCCGGCCGAGCGGAAGAACGGCATCCCGGCATAGGCCATGGCCGGCAACGCGATCAGCGCCGAGATCCAGTGCAACAGGTCCCTGGTCGCCGCATCCGCCCCCGACCAGACCGAGATCGAGAGCAACATGACATTCATTGCGGCAAAGCCCGCCACACCAAGGCGCAGGAGCAGATCGCGCCCTTCGGCGTCGGCTCGTGCTGCACCATGAAGCGACGGATCGAAGGGCCGGGCGTCGTATCCCGCATCGGCCAGCGCCTCGACCAGTGCCTGCGCCGTTGTCAAAGCCGGGTCAATCTTCACGGCGACTCGGTGGCCGGAGAGGTTCGCGCGGGCGTGTTCAACGCCACCGGTCTCGGCCAGCCGCGCCTCGATCTTGCGCATGCACCCGGCACAGCTCATCCCGGGGACCAGCAGGTCGACCTGTTCGGCCTGTCTGAGGTCGAAGGCCATCAAGTGCCCTTTGTGTGCAAGGTTGTCTGCAGCTTGAAGGCCGTCGCGCCGGTAGCCCGTGCCTCGACGCGCCAGCGACCAGGCGCCAACGCGACCGCTGCCCGATAGACGCCATCCACCGCCATCAACTCCAGCGTCCTGTCTTGCGCATCAGTCGTTGGCCTGCCCACAACGACCGTCAAGGAGGGCGGCGCCACGGTAAGGCCATCGCGGTCAGTCAACCGGATCTCAAGCCACTCGCCGTCATGGACAATCGAGCCCTTCCAGCCCAGCGCCTGCTGCGCTTCGGCCTCGGCATTGAAATGCTGCGAGGCGACATAGGAGTTTTTGACCACCAGACCCGGGAACGTTCCCGTCGCAGAAAAGAGCATCGTCAGATTGGCCGCGACCACAAGGCCGAAGCAGCCGATGGCGATGGCGAGGACCTTGCGGCCCGTCAGAGGTTTGCTCATTGCTCGGGTCCCTGGAAATGGGTGTTGTAGTAGCTGCGCTCACGTGTTGCGAGGTTCTCGATCCAGAAGCGCACGGCGATCCGCTCCGGCGCCTCCCCACCCGCAGGGGCCGTCAGGAACACGCGGAGCTTTTCCTGCGTGTTGGCCGGGACGAGGATCGACGAGGCGTCGTGTCCCTGCACCGTCGGGCGCAGATAGGGCGCGCCGTCGACCACGACCGATAGCCGGAACGGGGCGGGCTCGCCGCCACGGTTCTGCAGCCGGATCTCGTAGCTGTTGCGGATCGAGCCGTCCGAGAGCGTCACGAAGACGGGATTGCGGCTGGGCCGAACGGTCAGATCGATGGAATCGCGCATGAAAAGCGTCACGACCATCGCAACACCGATTCCTGCCCAAAGTGCTGTGTAAATCAGCGTGCGGGGGCGGATCATCCGGTTCCACGGCGAGATACCGGGTTTGCCGGAGCGTTCGAGTTTCTCATCGGCCAGCGAGCAATAATCGATCAGGCCGCGGGGCTTGCCCACCTTCGCCATGATGTCGTCGCAGGCATCGATGCACAGCGCGCAGGTGATGCAACCAAGCTGCTGGCCTTCCCGGATGTCGACGCCGGTCGGGCAGACGGCCACACAGGCGTTGCAATCGATGCAGTCGCCCAGCTGGTCCGCGCCCTCGGCCTTGCGGTGCTTGCCCCGCGGCTCACCTCGCCAGTCTTTGTAGGTGACGGTCAGCGAGTTCTCGTCCAGCATCGCCGCCTGGATCCGCGGCCAGGGGCACATGTAGATGCAGACCTGCTCGCGCATGAAGCCGCCCAGGATGAACGTCGTCGCGGTCAGCACGCCGACGGTCGCGTAGGCCACGAAGGGCGCCTGACCGGTGAAGAAGTCCACGAACAGCGTGGGTGCATCGGCGAAGTAGAAGATCCAGGCCCCTCCGGTAGCCAGGGCAATCAGCAACCAGACCGACCATTTGAAGCTGCGCCGGGCGATCTTGTTGGGTGTCCACCTGGATTTCAGCAACCGGAACTGGGCGTTGCGGTCGCCGTCGATCCACCGCTCGACATGCTGGTAGAGATCGACCCACACGGTCTGCGGACAAGCATAGCCGCACCAGACCCGCCCGAGGACCGAGGTGAACAGGAAAAGCCCGACCCCGGCCATGATCAGGAGCCCGGCGATGTAGTAGAATTCCTGCGGCCAGATCTCGATCCAGAAGAAGTAGAACCGCCGGTTGGCGAGATCGATCAGCACCGCCTGGTCCGGCAGATAGGGGCCACGGTCCCAGCGTATCCACGGGGTCAGATAGTAGATCCCCAGCGTCACGAGCATGATCGCCCACTTGAGGCGCCGGAACATGCCTTTGGTGGCCTTCGGGAACACCGGTTCCCGGGCGGCATAAAGGGCAGGCGGTGTATCTGTCGTCATCGACATTTCCAGCTCGGTACAGGACCTGTTCGTACCTGCTTAACGGGCGGGCGGACAGGAGCCTTGATTCAAGTCAACGGCTGGGCAGCGATGGTCATGTGGACGTCTCGCGCCCGGTCAGATGAGCGTGCACGCTTGACCGGCCGGACGCGATGCGACGCGTGCGCGCTAGTCGGTGCCGTTTGGTCTCAGGCGCACCCTGAGACCCGTGAGCTGGGCGATCCCGTCACGCAGGACCAGAAGGCCGAAGGTGATGACCATGATGCAAATCAGCAGGCCGAACATCGTGCCGCCGGTCAGTTCATAACCGACCGCGATGGTGAATATGACCACAAGGAACCCGCCGACCCCCAGCATAAACGTCCCCAACGCCAATCGTCCGTAGCGACGCATCGACGTCTCCGGTTCGCGGTGCAGCTGGACAATCTCGAACATGGTTGCAGTCCTCATATACGCTGTGGATCATAGTCCGCTTGCCGCCAATAGCGAGCACTTCGATCGTTCAGACGTGCCTTGCACCCGGAAAGAGGCCACCTGTGCCGTACCTGATCAAATCCACACACACGATGGTTGAAGAAGACATGCACCGCACGTTTCTGTGGCCGCGTGGACCGGTTGGCCCGATCGCCAGAGCCCTGCGTCTTGTGGAATTGACCGATGATCTTCGTCCCCAGGTCCCGACTACGGCGGACGTAAAGATGAACAACTCCAAAGCATCGATTACACACACGATGCCTGAAGGCCTGTAGTGTATTTGGGTTCTGCACAACCGCCTCGTTGAGAAGATCGAAGAACTGGAACCCGGCGTCCATGAGTTCACGCCAATCGACCTACGGGATGAGACCAGCGGCTTCTCATACCCGGGACGACTACAATCTGTTGATCCTGTCTCAGGTCGTCGAGTGCTTCGATCTCAATCGGACGTTCTGGAAGACGATCAAGCCGAACACGTTTGGGCTAACGGCAGCGAAAGCGGCCAGATACAAACCGATGTCGACCCCCAAGAACCCAATCCATTTGAGACTCCAACGATCAAGGGCCTCCACCTCTCGCGTGGTGCCCCGGATCTCGGTCGGGAGTCTGTCTTCTGCTCGGAGGAACTCGCGACCTTCGTCAGGCAAGAAGGCTTGCGGGGTTGGGATCTGGTCCGGTGTAAGTAGGCGCCCGGTCGCTCATCATCCTGCGGCCAGCTCCCTTAGAACCTCGACAGCGCGTTCTGCCTGCTTCTCCGCCACGAACAGGTGGTCGTGGTGAAAGCCCGAAACGGGGTTTGCACCCATTCCGTTCTTGGCCAGGTGCGTTGCAACGGCGGCGATGAAGCCGACAGCTTCCAGGGCCGAATGGATGCGCAGCGTGATCCGCCGGCACGGGAAGGTCGCTTCCAAACCCAGCCTCTCGGCCTCCTCGCGGGGCAGGATCAGGGTCGTTCCCTCGGCTTCCTCGTAGCGCATCAGGGGCGTGAGCCCTTCGGGGACCGCGTCGCGCGGGCAGCTCACGAAGACGAAGACACCCGGTGTCAGCTCGGGCGACATGCCCACGACCAGCTTCGTCAGATCCATCTCGCCCGTCATGTCCACTCCCCAACGCAAAGCGGCCGCCAGAAGGCGGCCACAATTCGTACGATAGTTCAGAGTGGCGCTATTCGCCACCGCCGAGGGTGTGGACATAGTGCGCCACCGCCTTGATCTCGGCCTCGCTGAGACGACCCGACCAGTTCGGCATGACGCCGTAGCGGGAGTAGTAGATCGTCTCGATCACCGTATCGCGGTCACCACCGTAGAGCCAGATCGCGTCCGAGAGGTTCGGCGCGCCCAGATCCGGCAACCCCTCACCGCCGTCCATATGGCAGGCAGCGCAATTGTCGGCATAGAGCGTCGCGCCCTCCTCGGTCGCCGCGCCTCCACCGGACAGCGACAGCACATGGTCCGCCACGAGGCCGATCTCCTCACTGGTCAACAACTCGTCCGTGCCGAAGGCTGGCATCTGGCTGAAGCGGGTGTCCTCGTCCTCCTCCCAGCGGATCCCATGGGTGACGGTGTAGGCGATCGCTTCATGTGAGCCGCCCCAGAGCCAGGCATCGTCGATCAGGTTGGGGTAGCCGACGGCGCCCGCGGCCCCGGCACCGTGGCATTGCGAGCAGTAGGTCCGAAAGACCGCGGCCCCACCCGCCTTTGCATAGCTGTCCAGGTTGGGCTCGGCCGCGATCTCCTCCCAACTGGACGCGACGAGCAGATCGTCAGTGGACGCGTTGGCCGCCTGCTGCTGCTCGATCGTGTCGACCAGGGCCGCACGTGAGGAGTAGCCGAGGATGCCGCTGTACGCCTCGGAGATCATCGGCCACGACGGATAGGCAATCGTATAGCCGATGCCCCAGATGATGCAGAGGTAGAACGTCCACAACCACCAGCGCGGCAGCGGCGTGTCCAGCTCCTGAATGCCGTCCCATTCATGGCCCATGGTCTCGGTGCCAGTGGCCTCATCGACATACTTGTTGTCGTCACTCATTTGTCCGCTCCGTCGGCGAGAAAGTCGAACTGCCGGGCCGCCTTGCACTCCTCGCAATTCCCGGTGCAGCTACGCGGCGCGTCGGGCGCCGCCTGGGTCTGATCGCCCTGCTGGACCTTGGACGAGACCGTTTTTACGAGCTGATCACGCATCCCGGCTCTCCCCTTTGGCGGCGGCAGGTTCATCTGCGGCTTCGTCGTTTCTGAACGGGATCCGGGCGATGTCGTCATAGGTCGCCCGCGCACCGGGGCGAAAAACCCAGACGATCACGCCCAGGAAGAAGAGGAACATGGCCAGCAACATCCAGCTGTCGGCGAATTCTCGGAGGATCGAATATGTGTCCATGGTCCCCTCCTCAGCGGAAGTTGGCTTCGGCGTCGTAGGTGGAGAAGTCCACCAGCGTGCCGAGCATCTGCATGTAGGCGATGATCGCATCGAGTTCAGTGATCTCAGGTTGGCCATCGAAGTTACGCACCTGCGCCTTGGGGTAGCGCTCGAGCAAGCCATCGACACCGTCACCGAACGGATCGACTTGGGCGCGCAGATCGACCAGGGCCTGGCGGATCATCTCGTCGTCATAGGGGACGCCGACCATCCTGTTGGCCTTGAGGTGTGCGGCGACGTTGTCGGCATCCAGCCGTGTCTCCGCCAGCCAGGGATAGGCGGGCATGATCGACTCGGGCACCAGATCGCGCGGGTTCTCGAAATGCGCGATGTGCCATTCGTCCGAATAGCGCCCGCCGACCCGGGCGAGGTCGGGCCCCGTGCGTTTCGAACCCCACTGGAACGGCTTGTCGTACATCGACTCGGCGGCCAGGCTGTAGTGGCCGTAACGCTCGACCTCGTCGCGCATCGGGCGGATCATCTGGCTGTGGCAGACGTAGCAGCCTTCGCGGATGTAGATCTGCCGACCCAGCAGCTCGAGCGGTGAGTAGGGGCGCATCCCCGTCACCTTCTCGATCGTGCTCTGGAGGTAGAAGAGCGGCGCGATCTCGACGATCCCGCCAATCGCAACCACAAGAAGCGACAGTACCAGCAACAGCGTCGCGTGCCGCTCGATCTTGGCATGATTGCGCAGGAACTTCTGCGTGAGCGTGCTCTTCTGCGGCTCAGGGGTATCACTCATTGCAGGGTCTCCTTGGAAGACAAGAGCGCCGCGTGGAAGCTGCGGTGGCGGGGCCGCATGATCACGACGGGCTTGCGCGCCGCGAAACCGCGGCACTGGCAGACGCAGAAATAGGGGCCGTCCTTCAGGCGGACCCGGTTGGGGATCCGCGAACGGGTCCCCTCGGGCCCATGCCGCGTGTCGGCGTGGGGGCGTCCGAACATCCTGCAGAAGCGCCGGCAAAGCTCGGGCCCGTCACCTTCCCGGGTCACTGGGAGTGCCGTCGTCAGCTTTGGCGGGAGATCCTGAGTAACCATCGGGCTCACTCCGCGGCCACAGCGGCCGGGGCGACGGAGGCAGGTTCCTCGCTCGGCCGCACCTTGCCACGCATGGTCTGGTAGAGGTTGTAGACCATGATCAGCGCCCCGGTCAGGTACATCACCCCGCCCAGACCGCGCACGATGTACATCGGCATCTTGGCAGCCACGGTGTCGGCGAAGGAGTTGACCAGGAAGCCGTTCTGATCGACCTCGCGCCACATCAGGCCCTCCATGATGCCGGTGACCCACATGGAGGCCGCGTAGAGGACGATTCCCAGCGTCGCGAGCCAGAAGTGCCAACTCACCAGTGACAGGCTGTAGAGACGTGCGGCCCCCCACAGACGCGGCACCATGAAGTAGAGCGCCCCGAAGGTGATCATGCCGTTCCAGCCCAGTGCACCCGAGTGGACGTGGCCGATGGTCCAGTCGGTATAGTGGCTGAGGCTGTTGACGGCCTTGATGGACATCATCGGGCCTTCGAACGTCGCCATGCCGTAGAAGCCGACGCTGACCACCAGCATGCGCAACACGGGGTCGGTCCTGAGCTTGTCCCAGGCCCCCTGCAGGGTCATCAGCCCGTTGATCATGCCGCCCCAGGACGGCATCCACAGGATCACCGAGAAGACCATGCCCAGCGTCTGCGCCCAATCGGGCAGCGCCGTGTAGTGCAGGTGGTGAGGCCCCGCCCAGATGTAGAGGAAGATCAGCGCCCAGAAGTGGATGATCGAGAGCTTGTACGAATAGACCGGGCGCTCGGCCTGCTTGGGCACGAAGTAGTACATCATGCCCAGGAAGCCCGCCGTCAGGAAGAAGCCGACCGCATTGTGGCCGTACCACCACTGGGTCAGGGCGTCCTGAACGCCGGAGAAGACGCTGTAGGAAGTGCTCCCCCAGATCGACACGGGCATCGAGAGGTTGCGAACCACGTGCAGCATCGCGACCGTCACGATGAACGCGAGGAAGAACCAGTTCGCCACGTAGATGTGGGGTTCCTTGCGCTTGATCAGCGTGCCCAGGAAAATCAGCAGGTAGCAGACCCAGACAACCGTCAGCAGCAGATCGATGTGCCAGGCGAGCTCTGCGTATTCCTTGCCTTCCGATCCACCGAAGACATAGGACGTCGCCGCCAGCACGATGACCAGCTGATATCCCCAGAAGACGAACCAGGCGAGGTTGCCGCCCCAGAGGCGCGCCGCACAGGTCCGCTGGACGATGTAGAGCGAGGTCGCGATCAGTGCGTTCCCCCCGAACGCGAAGATCACTGCCGAGGTATGCAGGGGCCGGAGCCGGCCGAACGACGTATAGGGCAGATCCAGGTTCAACGCCGGGAAAGCCAACTGGAAGGCGATGTAGGTGCCTGCCAGAAAGCCGACGATGCCCCAAAGCGCCGTGGCCACCACCCCTGCCCTCACGACGTCGTCCATGTAGCCGGTGTCGGGTGCGGGGACGCCTGCCAGCACCGGAGCCGGCTTGTCGCGCATGGTCCAGATGAAGGCGAACGCGGCTGCGAGAAGCACGACGAAAGCATTTACCTGATAGGCGAGGTCTTCACCAAAATTGGCCGCCAGCGCGGCCAGGATGATGCAGATCCCGTAGACTGTTAGTTTTGCGGCAGTTTGCACGTGCCCCTCCTCGTTCGAACGGACCAGGTCCAAAGCTGGTCTGCACGTCGGCCGGGGCGCGAACCTTGACCTGGATCAACTGCGTCAGGGACAAATGCCGAGGGTTGGTGATGGCGGCTGCGACGGGGTTCGAACCCGCGACCTTCGGATAGACAATCCGCTGCTCTCCCAGTTGAGCTACGTAGCCGCACTGGCAGGGCGCACGGGTGTCGAAACCGTGCTGCCTGATAGAAAGTCAGGTGCCCTAACCGCTAGACGAACGCCCCGCTGCCGAAGCCTGGATAGCAGGTTTTGGAGATCATTAAACTCAATAATTTAAATAAAAACAATAACTTATGGTATTTCTATAGCAATCCCGTTCGCGGACTCATGTGTAGTCCGCGGCACGGTCCGGGGCGCCGGATGTCGTATGGGTCTGGGTACAGAATGGGACACGCACGACCTTGCGATCGTCGGGGTCCTCGCAATCATCCAACTGCGTGCTGGGCACGGCTTGGTCCTCCTGGCTTGCGGCACACCGCCACAGAAAAAAGATGCCCGCCGAGTGACTCGGCGGGCAGGTCGGGGAGGTAACGGGTTGCGGAGATCTAGAAAAGGCACCCGCCGCGAACGGGTCAGTGCGACATCAGCACGGGAATGTCAGCGGCGGCGAGCACATCGAGGGTGACGCCCCCGAGCAGGGTTTCGGAGAAACGCGACCGCTCGTAGGCACCCATGATCAACAGTTCGGGACCCAGCGCGTGGTA
Organism: Pseudomonadota bacterium; assembly: GCA_039033215.1. Classification (GTDB taxonomy): domain Bacteria; phylum Pseudomonadota; class Alphaproteobacteria; order Rhodobacterales; family Rhodobacteraceae; genus Thermohalobaculum. Next base: position 30,032 of record JBCCDA010000041.1, read on the forward strand.
GGTCTCGACCACTGTTTCGCCGATGGAACGACCGGCGCGCGGCTCGATTCGCAACTCTGCGGGAATACCGTGCCGGCTCAGGTGTTCCATGATGTCACGGCCGGGCTTGCGCACGGCACTGTCGTCCTCACCAACATGCAGGACCAGGACCCGCGTTGCCCCTTCGATGAGGGTCATTGCATCCGCGAGCGCCCGTGCCGCTGCCCGTTTGCCATCCCAGGCCAGCATCACGTCACGCGGCAGGCCGCCCTCCCCCAGCACCTTTGGCGCCACGATCACGGCACGCCCGCTCTGCAAGGCCACGGTGTCGGGGTGCGGCTCGCGGTGAAGCTGCCAGAAATCACCCTCTGCCCGGCCAATCACGGTCAGGTCATAGGTCCGCGCATAGGCCGAACAGACATCGTTGGGATGGCCCTGTTCGATCAGGAAGCTGACGCGATCTCCCATGCCCTCGGAGGCGCAGAGGTCCTTGAATTCGCGATCCACGCGCGTCTCGGTCTCTTGCTCCTGCCGGGTCAGAAGAGCCAGCGTTTCGGCGGGCATGTAGGGATCGAATTCCGCCGTGTACGTCGGCGTAGAGTGGGCGAAGAGACCCGTCAGATGGGCGTCATGCTCCTTTGCCATCCGAATGGCGAGACGCACGGCGCTGGCCGCGTTCTCGCTGCCATTGAAAGCGACCAAAATGTTGCTGATAGCCATCGCTGTTGTCTCCTCTCCTGTTTGGGGAAGAGACTAGGCAGGGATCGAAGCGTCAGCTTTGACCGGGATCAAATGTGCCGTTCGGGGCAGGATGAAGCCCCTGCGCGTACGTCAGGCCATAGCCGAGGACGGCTCGTCAAACCCGTCGTCGCCTGCCAGCTCACGCAGACGCGACATGTCGCGCACAACGGCCGAGCGTTTGTCCGGCAACTCGATGATCCCCGCCTTGCGCAGGGCAGTGAACTGCCGGCTGACCGTCTCGATCGTGAGGCCCAGGAATTCGGCGATCGACTCGCGGGTCAAGGGGATCGGCACGTGGAGCACACTGCCCGTGTTCGACCCCTTCGTCTCGGTGCCGCGCTTGGAAAGGATAATCAGGAAACTGGCGAGCCGTTCCTGGGCGGTCTTGCGGCCCAAGAGAAGCATCCAGTCACGGGCAGCGTCCAGCTCGTCCAGCGTCATCTCGAGCAGCCGCCGCTCCAGACCGTGATTTTCTGCCAGAATACGCTCGAACTCTCTGCGGTGGAACAGGCACATCCTGACTGGTGTAACCGCGACCGCGTCGTAAGGCGCCAGCGGGCGCAGGGGCCTGCCGATGAAATCCGACGCGAACAGCAGGCCGACCATCTGGCGGCGACCGTCTTCCAGCGTCTTCTGAAGGGCGACCACGCCCGAGACGATGGAGCCGAGCGACGAGATCGTCTCGCCCTCCCCCACGATTTCCTGACCGGTCTCGAAATCGCGGTAGAACTTGGCGCCCTCCAGTTCGCGCAACTGCGCAGGTGTGGAATAGCTGCAGACTGCCCTGTGGCGAATCGGGCATGCGCCGCATCGGTCTGTTGGCGCAGTCAGATCGGGAACGTCGGTATGGCGTTGCATGAGTAACCCGTTCTCCTCCGGGAAGAGGTCAACATTACACGACACCCCGGTCAAGGGGCTAGAGCACGAAAGCGCCGTGCGACATGTCGCCTGATCTCGCTTCCTTCCCCCCGAACCGCCGTTGACATGAGAACATAATAGGAACATTTTCCGGGATGGAGAAGAGATGAACGATTCCAACCCCGACAAATCCCGGCTTCTGGCCAGCCTGCGCAATCGTATCGCGCGGCATACCGTTCAGGTGCCCGGCTACATCACACCCAAGGGGTTGAGCTACCGTCGGGGGGAGGGAGCCGCGCTGCGTCTCGCCCTGGGCCACGTGCACGAGGTGCAGGGCGACAGGCCGGGCCATGGCGCCGCGATCGGATTTGCCGCGCGCTGTCTGGCGGCGGCACAAGAGGCACGGACGGGCCCTGTGCTTTGGGCAGCCACTCCCCGCGACCGGATCGAGGACGGACGGCTCTACCTGCCGGGGCTTGTGCAGGCAGACCTTGATCCCGCCCGGCTGCTGATCGCGACGCCGCAGCGCCAGAAGGACCTGCTCTGGGTGCTGGAGGAGGCGCTGTCCTCCGGCGCGCTCTCAGGGGTCGCGGCCTGGGTGGGAGATCTGGCGCTGACGCCGTCGCGGCGGCTGGCTCTTGCAGCGGCGCGCCACGGCACACCGCTGGTGTTGCTGCGCCATTGGCAGGCAATTGGCGCCACGGCGGCGGAGACGCGCTGGCGCATAACGCCCCGCCCCTCTCAGCCGCATCCCTTCGATGCACAGGCACCTGGGCGGGCGGTCTGGAACGTGACACTTGAACGGGCGCGCTCTGGGCCGCCCCGCACATGGGAGGTTGTGGTGAATGGCGCGGAGGATGCTCTCGATCTGGTTGCCGGACTTCGCGATGGACCGTTGGCGGCGCGGCTTGCGTCACCAGGAGCGGACCGCCTCCCTCCCGAGGCCCGCGCGGGATGAGCCGCCCGCCGTCCTGACCGAAACCGGTGCGCGTGGGCATCTGATCACCGCCGCCAATGCCTCAGCGAAGCGGCTGGGGATCGGGCCGTTCATGCGGCTGGCCGATGCGCGCGCGATCTGTCCCGATCTCGGCACCGATATGCACGACAACGACGCGGACCAGGCGCTGCTGTCCCGGATGGCCGACGGCATGTTGCGCTTCACGCCTTGGGTATCGGTCAACGGCGCCGACGGGCTGATGCTGGACGTCACGGGCTGCGCCCATCTGCAGGGGGGCGAGCGGGGCCTGATGGACGCGGTTGCAGCCCTACTCTCCAAGGCAGGGTTTGCCGTGCGCCTGGGCCTCGCCGATACGCTGGGGGCGGCCTGGGCAGCGGCCCGCTTCGGGGGCGAGCCAGAGCGCCTGATCCCCGAGGCCAAGGTGGCTGACGCACTGGCACCGATGCCGCTGGCAGCACTCCGGCTTTCGGCAGACACAACCCAGCGGCTACGCGGACTGGGGCTCAAGAGCATCGGCCAGGTGATGGCCATCGATCGCGCCAGCCTGATGCGCCGTTTCCCCGCGGATGGCTCGGGACCCGGGCTGTTGCTGCGGCTCGACCAGGTGCTGGGGCTGCGCGACGAGCCGCTCAGCCCGCGCGAGGAAGCACCCGAATACCGCGTCCGCGTAACACCCTTGGAGCCGTACATCGACCTCGCAGGTATCGAGAACGCCTTTCGCGATCTCCTCGGCAATCTGATGGGACTGCTGCAGCGCGACGGGCGCGGCGCGCGGCATCTCACCTTGCGTGCCTTCCGCGCGGACGGCCCGGTGATCGCGCTCCCGGTGGGGCTCGCCCGGGCCAGCCGCAATGCAGCCCACATCGCGCGCCTCTTCGCCGAGCGCTTGCAAACGATCGACCCGGGCTTCGGCATCGACACCCTGATGCTGAGCGCCGAGACGACCGAGCCGATCGCGCCCGCTCAGCCGGCGCTGGATGGCAGCACCGCCTCGGACGACACGCTGGAGCGGCTGATCGATCGCATCGCCAACCGCATCGGCCCCGACCGGATCCACACGCTTGCCCCGGTCGCGAGCCACCTGCCCGAGCGTGCCGCCACCCGCGCCGATGCGCTGGAGACCACAGGCAGCGCCAGGCCCCTGCCGCCACGCCCGCTCACGCTCTTCGCCCGGCCCGAGACGATCGAGGTGATGGCCGAGATCCCTGAAGGCCCACCGCTCAGCTTTCGCTGGCGCCGCGTGCGCCACCGGGTGATCCGCGCCACGGGGCCCGAGCGGCTCGCGCCCGAATGGTGGCGCGATCTCGCCGAGGCGGCCCGCACCCGCGATTACTATACAGTCGAGGACACGGGCGGCGGGCGATACTGGCTCTACCGCGACGGTCTCTACCAGGAAGCTGACCTGCGCGGGCGACCCGACTGGTTCCTGCACGGGATCTTCGCATGAGCCCGCCCGACATCAATCCACCCACGGCCAAGGAGCTGCGCGCAGGGCGCCTCCCCCGGGTTGGGGGCGGGGGTGGGTG